>JANOOO010000469.1:0-12708 GCA_031421375.1 Polaromonas sp. | reverse complement strand
GCCCGCGTGCTTTTGGCGTTCTCGCAGATCCAGAAGGGCAAACGCGCCGCGACTTGCAGCGTAGCCATCGGCAGGGCGCTTTGCAGTGGTGCCTGCATGTCGCAGCCGAAGTCGAGTGGCGCGGGGACGAGATACAGGGTTCCGGGCTGAAGCTTCATGAGGACGAGGGGTCGGTGGTGAACAATTCGATGCCGGCCGAGCGCAGCAGGGTGCAGGTGCGAATCAGCGGCAGGCCGATCAGCGCGGTCGGGTCGTCGCTGTCGATAGAGCCAAGCAGGGCGATGCCCAGCCCTTCGCTTTTTGCGCTGCCTGCGCAGTCGTAGGGTTGTTCGGCTTGCAGGTAATGCTCGATTTCGGCATCGCTCAAATCGCGAAATTGCACGCGGACGGCAGCCAGGCTGCTGGCTTCAAAGCCGGTTGCCAGGCACACCACCGACACGGCGGTTTGAAAAACCACGGTTTGCCCGCGCATTTGTTGCAGCTGGGCCGTGGCGCGCGCATGGTTGCCCGGCTTGCCCAGCGCCAGACCGTGCAGGTCGGCTACCTGATCGGAGCCGATCACGATGGCTTGCGGGAAGCGGTCGGCGACCTCGCGTGCCTTGTTCAAGGCCAGACGCATGGCCAGCGCGGCCGGTGCCTCGCCAACCTGCGGCGTTTCATCAACTTCGGGCGCATGCACCTCAAATGGCAAGCGCAGCCGCGTCAGCAGCTCGCGCCGATACGTCGAGCTTGAGCCCAGAATCAGTCGCCGCTTGGGCGCGCGCGGGCGCACGGGGTCATCTGCAAAGAGCGGCGTGGCGGTGGCAGGAATGGGGATTGGCATGGTTTGATTCTCTTACACTGCCCCGATGACGAAAGCCGATTCCTCCCTGCGCCTGAGCGTGCAAACGCTGGCCGAAAGCGGTGCGCCGCTTGCCGGTCAAGTTTCGCTACAAAAAATGGAGCGCCTTGCGCCCGAAACGATGGGCCTACAAGCCGATTCGATGCTTGACTGGAAGGTGCGCGGCGAGCTGCGTCCGGGTGCCGACGGCAGCAGCGACATCTGGATGCACCTTGAGGCTGGGGCTACGGTACCGCTGTGCTGCCAGCGCTGCATGGCAGAAGTCGATTTCCCGATCGCACTTGAGCGTTGGTATCGCTTCGTAGCCAGCGAGGACATCGCCCTGGCTGAAGACGACGGCGCCGAAGAGGATTTGCTGGTGCTGGAGCCACAGCTGGACCTGCTCGCCTTGCTGGAGGATGAGCTGCTGATGGCTTTGCCGGTGGTGCCTATGCACGAATGTTGCACGGGGCAGTTGGAGCCAGTCGCTGGCCAAAATGAGCCCGATGAACTGGAGCAGCGTGACGGCAAGCGGCCCAATCCATTCGCTGTGCTGGCGCAGCTGAAGAAACGCTGACACTTTCAAGCCGGTAATCCGGACGCAGCTGGTCGGTTCGGGTCTGCAAGAGAAGGCCGACCTGACGCGCCGACCGCCGAGCTTCGGGGTTCCCAGAGTCGAACGGCCGAGGAATCCGGTGTTCCAGAGTGCTGCGCTCGGGCTATAATGGCAGGCTTCGCGTCCAGGCATTCAAAGGCAGTCAACGAGGTTAAGCCCGGCTCAGGCTTGATTCAACCGCTGCCACGGGGCATTAACTGGTGCGCCTCGATTTCAATTTACACCGACCCTCGCGGTCACCAGGAGCGAATCATGGCTGTTCAGCAAAACAAAAAATCCCCTTCCAAGCGCGGCATGCACCGTTCGCACAACGCACTGACTGTGCCGGGTATCGCGGTGGAATCCACCACGGGTGAAACCCATCTGCGCCACCACATCAGCCCGACCGGCTTTTACCGTGGCCGCAAGGTTCTCAAGACTAAATCCGAAGCCTGATTCGGCACCTTGAGCATCGGCCCGCACTCATACTGCGGGCCTTTCTTTTGCCCTCAATTTCCATGCTGACTGAACCTGTCGCCCCATGATCTCGATTGCGGTCGATGCGATGGGGGGCGACTTTGGCCCGGCAGTCACGATTCCGGCATGCCTGGCTTTTTTGCAAGGTCATGCTGATTCCGAGCTCGTCGTGGTCGGGCAAATGCACGTTCTCGCGGCTCACCCTTTGTACGCGCTGCTGCAGGCCCATACCCGCTGCAAGCTGGTTGCAGCGGCAGAGGTTGTCACCATGGACGACTCCATCGAGGTCGCCCTGCGGCGAAAAAAAGACTCATCGATGCGTGTCGCCATTGCGCAGGTCAAGGACGGGTTTGCGCAGGTGGCGGTGTCGGCCGGCAACACCGGCGCGCTGATGGCCATTGCCCGTTATGTGCTCAAAACGATGGACGGCATTGACCGGCCCGCCATCGCCACGCAGTTGCCCAATGCAGCAGGTGGAGCCACCACGGTGCTCGACCTCGGTGCCAATGTCGATTGCAGCGCGCACCATCTGCTGCAGTTCGCTGTGATGGGGTCGGCGCTGGTTTCGGCGATCTCAAACAATGCCACTCCAAGCGTTGGTCTGCTCAATATCGGCGAAGAGGCCATCAAGGGCAGTGAGGTCATCAAAAAAGCTAACGAACTGCTGCGGTCTGCTGGCGACTCCGGAGATCTCAACTTCGTCGGCAATGTTGAAGGCAACGACATTTTCAAAGGAACGACGGACATTGTGGTCTGCGACGGCTTCGTCGGCAATGTCGCGCTCAAGGCAACCGAGGGGCTGGCAGCGATGATTGGCGGGTTCATCAAGGCCGAGTTCTCTCGCAACATCTTCACGAAACTTGCCGCAATAGTTGCCTATCCCGTCTTAACTGCTTTTAAAAAGCGCGTTGATCACCGGCGCTACAACGGCGCGGCCTTGCTCGGCCTGCGCGGCCTGGTGTTCAAGAGTCATGGTTCGGCCGATGCGTTTGCTTTTGAACGGGCGCTGAGTCGCGCTTATGATGCGGCACGAAACGGCTTGCTTGACCGTGTGCGCGAACGCATCACCCATGCAGCCGGACTGCTAAGCGCGCCTTCAATCGGTAGCGACGCGCTGCCAGTTCAACCCGACTTACCCAACCCTGTTTCCGCACACTGACCAGAACATGCCGCGCTATTCAAGAATCACCGGCACCGGCAGCTATTTGCCGCCGAACAGGGTTTCCAACGACCAACTGGCGGCCAGGCTTGCAGAAAGCGGCGTGGAAACATCCGACGAATGGATTTTTGCGCGTACTGGCATCCGCGCCCGTTATTTCGCGGCAGCCGACGTGACCAGCAGCGACCTCGGAGCCGAAGCCGCACGTCGGGCGCTCGACGCAGCTGGCGTGAGTCCGGCCTCAATCGATTTGATTATTGTCGCCACCTCGACACCTGATATGGTGTTTCCGTCAGCGGCTTGCATTGTGCAGAACAAGTTGGGGATCGCAGGTTGCCCGGCGTTTGACGTGCAGGCCGTCTGCAGTGGCTTTGTCTATGCGCTGACCGTCGCCGATGCCCTCATCAAGGTTGGGTCAGCAACGCGGGCTTTGGTGATCGGTGCTGAGGTGTTTTCGCGGATTCTTGATTTTTCAGACCGCACTACCTGTGTGCTGTTTGGCGATGGGGCTGGTGCGGTGGTGCTTGAAGCGTCCGATACGCCTGGAATTTTGGCCAGCGACCTGCATGCCGACGGTCGGCACGTTGGTATTTTGTGCGTACCCGGCCATGTGTCTGGAGGCGACGTTCTAGGTCATGCTCTGCTCAAGATGGATGGGAAAGCGGTTTTCAAGCTGGCTGTGAGCGTGCTTGAGAGCTCCGCCCGCACGGTGCTTGAGAAAGCGTCACTGACTGAAGCCGACATTGACTGGCTGATCCCGCATCAGGCCAACATCCGCATCATGGAGAGCACTGCGAAAAAACTCAATGTTCCGCTCGACAAACTGGTGGTCACGGTTGATGAACACGGTAATACCTCGGCGGCATCCATACCGCTCGCGCTCGATGCGGCTGTGCGAGGCGGCAAGGTCAAGCCTGGCGATACGGTCATGCTTGAAGGTGTGGGCGGCGGCTTCACCTGGGGCGCAGTTCTGCTCGATTTTTGATGCGCTCACAAACTCCATTTCCGCGCAGCCGTGTTGATGTCGGCTACCCGAAATTCACCAGTCAACCGGGGAGCCTTCGATGAAGCCTTTTGCATTTGTGTTTCCGGGCCAGGGTTCGCAGTCTGTGGGCATGCTCGGCGGCTGGGCGGGTCACGCTGCGGTTCGAGAAACACTTGCCGAAGCGTCTGCGGCTCTCGGCGAGGACTTGGGCCTGCTAATCGAAAATGGTCCCGCCGAGCTGCTCGCCCTGACTACCAACACGCAACCCGTGATGCTGGTCGCCGGGGTGGCGGCCTTCCGCGTCTGGATGGCAGAAACTGGCGCTGCACCCGTGGTGCTGGCCGGCCATTCGCTGGGTGAGTATTCGGCGCTGGTCGCGGCTGACGTGATGACGCTCAGCGATGCCGCGCGACTGGTTCGCTTTCGCGCGCAGACCATGCAGGATGCGGTGCCGGTCGGCATTGGCGCTATGGCTGCCATTTTGGGTTTGGACGCGGCGAAGGTCATCGCGGGCTGCGCAGAGGCAGCGCGCAGCTTTGGTCTAAATACAACTGAAGTCGTTGAGGCAGTCAACTTTAATGATCCGCTGCAGACCGTGATTGCCGGCACGAAGGCCGCCGTGGACAAAGCCTGCGAAGTCCTCAAAGCCAATGGCGCGCGCCGCGCCTTGCCTCTGTCGGTGTCGGCACCATTTCATTCAACGCTGATGAAACCGGCTGCCGAGGCGCTGCGCGAAAAGTTGCTCGCGACACAGCTTTGCTCCCCCACGATTCCCGTCATCAACAATATTGACGTTGCGGTCGAAAGCGACCCCGACCGAATTCGCGCTGCGCTTTATCGGCAGGCTTTCGGGCCGGTACGCTGGGTCGAATGTATCCGGGGCATCAAGGCGCACGGAGTCACTGCGGTTGCCGAATGTGGACCGGGGAAAATTCTGGCGGGCATGGTCAAGCGCATTGATGGTGACCTGATCGGCCTGCCGCTGTTTGATCAAGTCACTTTGGAAGAGGTCAAAAAAGTGGTGTTCGCATGAGTGAAATCAAATTCGAGGGCCAGGTCGCCCTGGTTACCGGCGCGTCGCGCGGCATCGGCGCTGCCATTGCGCTGCAACTGGCTCAGCACGGTGTGCGCGTCTTTGGCACTGCCACCACAGACGAAGGTGCCGACAAGGTCTCAAAAAACCTCAGCGCTTATGCGGGCTGCACCGGGCACAAACTCGACGTCAATGACGCGGCGAACGCCGGCCTGCTGACAGAGCGGATTGTCCAACAGTGCGGTGGCCTGCATATCCTGGTTAACAACGCCGGCATTACCCGCGACATGCTGGCCATGCGCATGAAAGATGATGAGTGGGACGCGGTGATTCAGACGAATCTGAGCGCCGTGTTTCGCATGAGCCGGATGGTGATGCGCACGATGATGAAGCAGCGCTACGGCCGGATCATCAACATCACCTCCGTTGTGGGCGCATCGGGCAATGCTGGCCAGGCTAACTATGCGGCTTCCAAGGCTGGGGTGGCGGGCATGACGCGTGCGCTCGCGCGTGAGTTGGGTTCGCGAAATATCACGGTGAACTGCGTCGCGCCGGGGTTCATCGAAACAGATATGACGGCTGGACTGTCGGAGCAGCAGCAGCAAATTTTGCTCGCGCAGATTCCGCTGGGGCACCTTGGCAAGCCTCAAGACATTGCCCATGCCGTTACATTTCTAGCCGGGCCGCAAGCGGCCTACATCACGGGACAGGAAATCCACGTCAATGGAGGCATGCTGATGTAATTTCAACTCCAGATCAATCTAATGAGTCCTGGCTTCGGCTTGCCATGCCATAGCGCTGAAAGCGGCTTCGCACCGACTCTAGAATTGATCTGAAAATGAGAAAAGTTTGTGGCGAAAGTAAATGCGCCCAAGGCATTCGATAGAGCCCGGGCGGCACCTTAAAAATTTTGAATCAAAGTCGGTTTTATCCGTCCGACGCGAGGCTGAAAGGCGAGAGTCTTAAGCGGTAAAATTGCGGATTAATTTACAACCCTCAGAGGGATCTATGAGCGATATTGAAGCACGTGTCAAAAAAATCATTGCCGAACAACTTGGTGTCGAAGAAGGCCAGGTGACGAGCGAGAAAGCTTTCGTGGCCGACCTCGGTGCGGATTCACTTGACACGGTCGAATTGGTGATGGCCCTCGAAGATGAATTCGGCATTGAAATCCCCGATGAAGATGCCGAAAAAATTACCACCGTACAAAACGCAATTGACTACGCAAACGCCAACCAGAAGGCGTGAGTAGCGATCCTCTCATGATCACGTGGACCGGCCACCCTTGCCTCCGAAAGCCCGGTGTGGCTTTTAGGGGCTTTTCCAGGATTTTTTAATGACTCGTCGTGTGGTAGTGACTGGGCTGGGTTGCGTCAGTCCGGTTGGAAACAGCGTTGCCCAATCGTGGGACAACCTGTTGGCCGGGAATTCCGGAATTGATCTGATCACCCGGTTCGATGCGAGCAATTTCGCCTGCAGGTTTGCTGGCGAGGTCAAAGGGTTTGACATCTGCGACTACATCGCGGAAAAAGAAGCCCGCCACATGGATCGCTTCATTCACCTGGGCTTGGCCGCGGCTTGCCAGGCAGTCGCTGACAGCGGGCTGCTGACTGGAGACGCGCTTGACGACGAAGAAGCTGTTCGCATCGGCTGCAACATTGGTTCGGGTATCGGCGGACTGCCGCTGATCGAGCAAACTCATGAAGAACTGGTCAAACGCGGCCCACGCCGCATTTCTCCTTTTTTCGTTCCGGCGTCGATCATCAACATGATCTCCGGTCATGTTGCAATCAAGTTTGGTTTCAAGGGGCCCAATATTGCCGTGGTCACGGCTTGCACCACGGGACTTCATGCAATTGGCCTAGGTGCCCGAATGATTGAATACGGCGACTGCGACGTGATGGTGGCGGGCGGTTCAGAAGCGACTATCTCGCCATTGGGCGTCGGTGGATTTGCCTCGGCTCGTGCGCTTTCGACTCGCAACGACGATCCAAAAACCGCATCGCGCCCATGGGACAAAGACCGTGATGGTTTTGTCCTTGGTGAAGGCAGTGGGGTGTTGGTGCTGGAAGAGTACGAACATGCCAAGGCCCGTAAGGCGAAGATTTACGCAGAGGTATCCGGTTTCGGCATGAGCGCCGACGCCTTTCACATGACGGCGCCCAATGTTGATGGCCCGCGCCGCGCGATGGCCATGGCGCTCAAAAATGCCGGAATCAACCCCGACGAAGTTCAATACGTCAATGCCCACGGCACATCTACCCCGCTGGGAGACCTAAATGAAACCAATGCCATCAAGGCCGCGTTCGGCGATCATTCAAGCGGCTTGATGGTCAGTTCCACCAAATCGATGACGGGTCATTTGCTGGGTGGCGCGGGGGGCGTTGAGTCGGTATTCACGGTGCTGTCGCTGCATCATCAAAAAATTCCCCCGACCATCAATATTTTTAATCAAGACCCTGAGTGCGACCTGGATTATTGTGCCAACACCGCCCGGGACGCGAAGCTTGAATACGCCGTCAAGAATAACTTTGGTTTCGGTGGCACCAACGGCTCGCTTGTTTTCAAGCGCGTCTGAGGGCTTGGGCGCAAGCGCTGGTGTTTGAAATTGCGCGCGGACAAATTTCTTGAGCGTTCACCACGCGCCGTCCGTTGTCTATCCCGTCCGGCACTCCGTGCTGCCGACGATCTTGGCCTTGGGCGCGTGGTTTGCCGGGTTGGGGCTGCTTCTTTTCGGGTGTGATGGATTGCAAGGTGCAGATTGGCGCCCTTGGGTACTTGCCAGCTTTCTGGTGGCGAGTGCAGCGTGGGGTATTTGCAGCACCCGGCAGCAAGCAACCGGGACGCTTCATTGGGACGGCGCGGCGTGGCGCTGGGAGCCAGACCGTTCGCTCGCTCAATTTGAAGTTGCTTCATTGCTGGTCGTCGCCGACTTGCAGCGTATGCTCGTCGTCAAACTGACACTGCAACAGGGGCGACACGTCTGGTTCAATGTCCACAGGGCTCATTCCCCAGAACGCTGGCTCGACGTTCGGCGCGCGATTCACCTGCCTGGAAGGACCGCCCCCTTGCTCAGTTCGCCTGGCAGTGTGTCCGCGCGGGCTGTAGCACCTGTGGCGGCATTGGAGCTTGTGGTCGAACCAAATGAAGCCCGGACACGACTCAATCAATGAACGATCTGACACCTGCGCCTGTTGACAAGTCGAAAGACACCGACGCTGATCTGGTGGCGCGTACGGTCGCGGGCGACAAAAAGGCTTTTGAGTTGCTGGTTATCAAATACGAGCGGCGCATACAGCGACTGATTGGACGCATGGTTCGCGATGTGGACCTCGTCGAGGACATTGCACAGGAGACTTTTATCCGCGCCTATCGCGCTCTCGCGCAATTTCGTGGCGACGCGCAGTTCTACACCTGGCTTTACAGGATTGCCGTTAACACCGCGAAAAAAGCGTTGATGGAACTTAAACGTGACCCGACCATCTCGGAAAACTCCTTCAAATCTGGCGGCGACGATGAAACTTCCCCCTTCGAGAATGAACTAACGACTTCAGAGACGCCGGAGGCGATTCTGGCGAGCAAGGAAATTGCCGAAATGGTTAACGCAGCAATGGCGGCGTTGCCTGATGAATTGCGCCAAGCCATCACGTTGCGCGAAATCGAAGGTCTGAGTTATGAAGAAATTTCAGAAATGATGAATTGCCCCATCGGTACTGTGCGCTCCCGAATTTTTCGTGCTCGCGAGGCTATCTCCCAGAAGGTCAAACCCCTTCTGGAAAACCAGTCAGGAAAACGCTGGTGAGGGTCGGCTTGACCACGCATTTTCCTTTGCTCCTCCCAGCCTTTAACGTCCGGTCAAACTTTCCATCCTAACGTCCCAGTTGAACGCCCCAGACAAACGACTCAGATACTTTAGATTTATGACCAACCCTAACTGCCCCCCCTCCGCTGCCGAACTGCTCTCTGCACTCGTTGATGGCGAAATGCATGACGGCGACATCGATTTGGCTCTGCTCGCATGCCGAGGTGACGATGCGTTGCTGGAGCGCTGGGACACCTACCACCTGATCGGAGACGCGCTTCGTTTTCCGGCGGCGACAGTACAGTTCACTGGAGCCGATTTTCATAAACGTTTCGCTCAGCGCCTTGCTCATGAGCCCGACTCCGTTGCCCACCCGTTGTTGCCTGGCCGCACATTGCTCGCACCTGGTGAAGTTGCATCGCTTGAACCGCGTCATCGACCGGCCGCCAATGACGAGAGTTTTCGCTGGAAGTTGCTGGCTGGTTTTGCGTCGCTGACCGCTGTTTCCGCAATTTCCTGGGGCCTGTTTACTGCAGCGACTCCGGGCCGCGCTCAATTGGCCGTCGCACCTTCAGCGGAGCAAGTTTTAATTTCCACGCCGCAAGGTGCGCTGGTTCGGGACGCGAGGCTTCACGAGTGGCTGGAGGCGCACCGGCAGCTGGGTTCCTCGCCAACGCAACTGCCTTCCGGGTTCTTACGCAGCGCGACGTTTGAGACGCCGCCTGGCAACGCAGGCCGTTAAGCCATGCGCAGATTGTTCGTCGCAGCGAAGACGCACCGGTTCAATGTCTTGAATTTATTCACGCTTTCATTGGCAGCGAGTTTTGTTTGGGTTGCTAACGCAAGCGCCCAGCCGACCCCACAGCCCTCCCGAAGCGAAGCAGCCCGAGCGCCGGGAATGGAACCGCTGTCGATCAATGATTGGTTGACCCGGGCGCGGGAGGCATCCCGGAAAATGACCTATGTAGGCACCTTTGTTGTCTCGTCCGACGGTGCGATGTCCAGTTCAAAAGTCTCGCATACATACGAGGGCGACCAAGAAGTTGAGCGGGTTGAAACGCTCAGCGGTCCACCGCGGTTGATCTTTCGGCACAACGATCAGATCGTTACTTTCCTCCTCGACAAAAAGGTGGTGCGCACCGAAAGGCGAGACTCAGCAAATGCATTTCCGGGATGGGCGAACGCCGCTGACCGAAAAATAGCGGATTTTTACAGAATGCGCACCGATGGGGTGGAGCGGGTTGCCGGCTTCGAGGCCGATGTCACCACGTTGATCCCCAAAGACGCGATACGTTTTGGTTACCGCGTCTGGACCGAGCAATCGCGAGGCCTGCCGATTAAATCGCAAACGCTTGACAGTAACGGAAAAGTGCTGGATCAGGCGGCCTTTTCCGAACTTCAACTCGACGCGCCGGTCAGGCTGGACAAGCTGGTGCAGTTGATGCGAAACGTTGAGGGCTATCGGATCGAAAAGACTGCTCTTGTCAAAACGACCGCGTCGGCCGAAGGTTGGTCTCTCCGTGTGCCGGTAGCTGGTTTCGTCCCGCTTAACTTCTACAGGCGTCCAGCTGGAATCCCGGACAGCATGCAAAACGCCGAAGCATTGCAGTGGATTTTCTCGGATGGAATGGCCTCGCTGTCCATATTTGTGGAACCGTTGAACCTGCAACGCCACACCAGGGAGGTCGGTTTTTCGATGGGTGCGACCCAGACGCTGACGCGTCAGGTTGCCGGATACTGGCTCACGCTGGTGGGCGAAGTACCGATGGCAACGCTGAGGCTTTTCGCCGATAACCTGGAGCACCGGAAGTAAGTGATAGAGATGGAGTTGGAGATAGAGGCGGTGGCTGTTTGACCAGGCTTCGCCTCGGAAAAGTCTTCGTAACCCATTTCAGCTCGCCGATTTATAAGGGCTTGAGTTGACCCAGTTGAGCCAGTTTTTTTATTTATTACCAACAGGACACAAGATGTTTAAAGCGAAATGGAATCGTCTGCAGTCTTGCCTTACGGCGGGATTTTTGGCCACCGTGCTGAGCTTAAGCACTGCTCTGGCTCCCGTTCCCGTGGCGGCCCAGGGGCGCACGCTGCCGGACTTCACTGATTTGGTCGATCAAGTGGGGCCATCGGTTGTCAATATACGGACGCTCGAAAAACGCGTCGCTGGCGGAACTGGCAACAACGACGAGCAAATGCTTGAGTTTTTCAAGCGTTTCGGAATTCCGGTTCCTCCCAATATGCCGCGTTCGCCGCGCCCTGAGCGCGGACAGCCGCAGCCCGATGGGGATGAGGCGCAACCGCGTGGTGTCGGCTCCGGCTTCATTTTGACTGCTGACGGTTTCGTCATGACCAACGCACACGTTGTTGAGGGTGCCGAGGAAGTTCTGGTCACGCTGACCGATAAGCGCGAGTTCAAAGCCAAAATCATCGGAGCGGACAAGCGCACCGACGTCGCAGTAGTCAAGATCGAGGCAACCGGTTTGCCCGCCGTCAAAATTGGCGACATGAATCGCCTTCGGGTCGGCGAATGGGTCATGGCCATTGGCTCCCCGTTCGGGCTGGAAAACACGGTGACAGCCGGTATCGTCAGCGCCAAGGGGCGCGACACCGGCGACTACCTGCCTTTCATCCAGACCGACGTGGCCATCAATCCAGGTAATTCTGGTGGTCCCTTGATCAATATGCGAGGCGAAGTCGTCGGCATCAACAGCCAGATTTACTCACGCTCGGGCGGCTTTCAAGGGATCTCGTTTGCCATTCCCATTGACGAGGCTGCCCGCGTTTCTGACCAGTTGCGCAGCACGGGACGAGTTACGCGGGGACGGATTGGCGTGCAAATCGATCAGGTTAGCAAAGAGGTCGCTGAATCAATCGGCCTGGGCAAACCGCAGGGGGCGCTGGTTCGAGGGGTCGAAAGCGGCTCACCGGCCGAGAAGGCGGGCGTGGAGGCGGGTGACATCATCACAAAATTTGAAGGCAAGGCGATTGAACGCTCGACCGACTTGCCCCGCATGGTTGGGAATGTGAAGCCTGGCACTAAAGCTGCCATTACGGTATTTCGGCGAGGCAGCGTGAAGGAGTTGGCTGTGACGATCGCAGAAATTGAGCCTGAAAAGCCGGTCAAACGTGCGGCTGCAGCTGAACCGAAGCCTCAGGTTGCCGGGCCCGCGCAAGCGTTGGGACTGATGGTGAGCGAGCTGCCGGATTCAGTAAAAAAAGAATTGAAGGTCAAAGGCGGCGTGAAGGTCGATGCCGTTGAAGGCGTGGCGTCTCGCGCCGGTTTGCGTGATGGCGACGTCATCATTGCCATTGCGAACTTTGAAGTAGCCAGCGTCAAGGAGTTTGAAGCCGCAATTGCAAAAATCGACAAATTGAAGGCTGTCAATGTGCTCTTTCGCCGTGGTGAGTTGGCGCAATACGCTTTGATCCGTCCGGCACGTTAGTGCAAGAGTCGGCGAGGCACTGACCGAAACACGGCCAAATTAACCCTTCAGCACAGTTCGGTAAACCGCCGACTTGATCTGTAGTCTAGTACTTTCGTTTGTTATAATTGCGTGATTTCGGCAGTGTTGCGAGATCGCTTTTTCTTTTTGGTTTATTTTTTATCGTTGCGAATGCCGACATACCGGTTAGTGCCCGCTCACAATGTCTATCGAAAATTGAATGTTTTGTTATAAAAAAACGGTAAATAGTTTGGTTTTAGCTATATGCTGAGGCCCTAAAGCATCAGTTTTGCGTCAATACGACACTTCGCGTCTCGATCCACAGGCCGCGCACATGTTGTCCCAAGGTTGTCGAAAACAATTGTTGATAAGTTGTTAATAACTAGGTTGTTGTGGC
>JANOOO010000468.1:0-2681 GCA_031421375.1 Polaromonas sp. | reverse complement strand
TTGGGCGGGAGCTCTTCGACGAACAGTTCAACGAGTAAGTTCTTCATTCGCGCCGCACAGCCTTATCGACAATTTTTTCTATCTTGAAACCAAACTTTTTCGCGCCTTTAGCCATCACTACGTCCATCGTCGCGAGACGTTGGCAGCCAACGCGCCTGGCTATTGCCAAATGCAAGGCGTCCGGGCCGCGCAAGTTCAAACCCGGTAGCGCGCACATCGCTGCCGCATCGTCGAAATCCACCGTTTCGATTCGTTCGCAGCGGGTGCTTGCCAGCACTGCCAGCCCCTTCTCGGTGGCCAGCAATACTTCGGCCTTGCTCAATTGCCCGCTTCGCTGTTTGATGGCCAGAGCGCTAGCGAGCTCGGTGCGGCACCAAGGGCTGCTGATCAGATCGAGCCCGTCGGAGCGGGAGAACCATCCGACCACGTAGTCGGTCTCCGGTTCAGGACAAAGCAGGGCCATCAGCACGTTGGTGTCGAGATAAACCATTTCCATGCGATTAATAGCCCTGATCGCGCATCCAGCGCACGACCGAGCGCCCCATCGGCCAGTCCTGGTGCATTTGAAGAATGTCCTGCGTCAATTGAGCGCGCGTCGCACCAGGCTGCGCAGCGCCGGTGCCAACAATGCGCAGCTCCCGGCCCGCAGTGACTTCAGCGCTCACTCGAGCACCCAAACTCAGCCCCGCTTGCTTGACCAGACTGGCCGGCAGGCGCACTGCGAGAGAGTTGCCCCATTTACCGATTTGCAGTTCCATTTTTGAATCTCCAGATTGTAGAAACACGTATCTACATCATAAGGCGGCGACCCAAGGCCGACGACTGCAGCGGGGATTGTTGAACCCGTACGAAGCGCCGTCACGCCGCCTTCTTCACCATCTGCGCCACCCACTCGCGCGGGGCCATCGGGAAGCCCAGCCGCTCACGACTCTCAAAATAGCTTTGCGCCACAGCGCGCGCCAGGTTGCGAATGCGGGCAATGTAGGCGGCGCGTTCGGTGACGGAAATCGCGCCGCGTGCGTCAAGCAGATTAAAACTGTGCGCGGCTTTCAAAACCTGCTCGTAGGCTGGCAGCGCGAGCTGCACGCTGATCAAATGCTGCGCCTGCTTTTCGTGCGCATTAAAGGCGGTAAACAAAAAGTCAGCGTCGCTGTGCTCGAAGTTGTAGGTCGATTGCTCAACCTCGTTTTGCTTGTACACGTCGCCATAACTGAGCCCCTCAGTCCAGGTGAGCTTATAGACGTTATCGACCCCTTGCAGATACATCGCGAGGCGCTCCAGCCCGTAGGTGATCTCGCCCGTGATCGGTTTGCAGTCGATGCCGCCAACCTGCTGGAAATAGGTGAACTGCGTGACTTCCATGCCATTGAGCCAGACCTCCCAGCCCAGACCCCAGGCACCGAGCGTCGGGTTTTCCCAATCGTCTTCGACAAAACGGACATCGTTTTTTTTCAGGTCAAAACCGAGCGCGGTTAGCGAGCCCAGATACAGCTCCAGAATATTGGCGGGCGCTGGTTTAAGCACCACCTGATACTGGTAGTAGTGCTGCAGGCGGTTCGGGTTTTCGCCGTAGCGGCCGTCTTTCGGGCGGCGGCTGGGCTGCACGTAAGCGGCCTTCCACGGCTCGGGGCCCAAGGCGCGCAAAAACGTCGCGGTGTGCGAGGTGCCGGCACCGACTTCCATGTCGTAAGGCTGCAAAAGCGCGCAGCCCTGGTCGGCCCAATAGGTTTGCAGGGTCAGAATAATTTGCTGGAAGGTGAGCATGGCGGCAGAGGTGAGGGGCGGGCGGCGCAAGGCCAGCACGCGATTTTACGGTGCGCTTGCTGCCACACAGCCAGCGTCGGCAGGCGCTCAACGGCGCCGAAACAGCGCCAGCACGACGACGGCAATGCCCAGAATCCAAAGCGGCATCAGGCCGTAGCGCGACACCCACCAGGCATACGGCGTGATGCCGCTTTGGCCCTCGAACTCACCCGCCAGCGCGCCGCGCGTGTGGCGTGCCAGCGTGTGCGTGACCTGAGCGCGGTGATCGATGATGACGGTGGCCCCGGTATTGGTGGCGCGAATCATGGGGCGTGAAAACTCCAGCGCGCGCATGCGCGAAATATGCAGGTGCTGGTCGATGGCAATCGAGTTGCCGAACCACGCGATGTTGCTGAGGTTGACGAACGCCGTCGGTGCCCGCGCCGGGTCGATAAAGCGCGCACCGAGTTCTTCGCCGAACAGATCTTCGTAGCAGATGTTGAGCGCCAGCCGCTGGCCCTGCCACTCGAAAGACGGCTGGCCGACCGCACCACGATTGAAGTCGCCGAGCGGAATCTTCATCAGGTTGGTGAACCAGCGAAAGCCCGTCGGGATGAATTCGCCAAACGGCACCAGGTGATGTTTGTCATAGCGATAAGGCTCGGCCAGCGCTGCGCTGGCACCGGCTGCAGGCGGCTTGATGCCGATCACCGAGTTGGAATAACCGGTGTTCAAGTCACCCAGCGGCACACCGATGAGTGCCGCCTGCGCACCGCTGCCGAAGCGCTTTTGCAGCGGTGGCCAGTAGCCGTCAGGCAGTTGCTGCGGCAGCACCGGAATGGCAGTTTCAGGCGCAATCACCAGTGGCGTGGTGGCCGCCAGCAGTTGCTCGCGATACCAGGCGAGCGAGGTGGCGACGCCGGTTCCGGGCTCGAACT
>JANOOO010000467.1:0-1729 GCA_031421375.1 Polaromonas sp. | reverse complement strand
TTCAGAACTGCGCCCGATCCACACGTCCTGGTGTTCGAGCTCGGGATAAGTTTTTTGTTGCAACGCTATTCCGGCAGCCACGAAATTGGCTTGCAGCAGTGACTGGGTTGAGACATCGACCAGCCCGTTGCCCGCGCCGTGGATGGAGAAGGTCGGTATGCCGCTCCAGCGGGTGCGCAGATTCGCCAGCGTGACAAACTCGCCGCGCCCGCGCTGGTTGGTGATGCAGCTAAACCGCACGAAATGAATGGTTTGCGAGACCGTATCGATGTTCACCGGCCCGAAGAGATCGTCGAGTGCGGCCAGCGTGTCGCTACTGAGATTGCGCGCGGCAAACACCCGGCCGAACAGCGCATCGACGCGATGCCGGGTCGCGGTCCACGGTGTGGTTTGCCAGGGCCAGCGAGGATTCTCAACGTTGTAGTCGGCATCGTCGTAATGCAGCGAAGCCAGCAGACGGTCCAGCAGCTGGTCGGCGACGCCGGGGTTGGCTTTGGCCTCGAACTGGTAGCCGCCCGGCACCAGCCAGCGGCGCAGCGAGCGCATCAGGTAAGCGCGGAAAATATTCTCTTCGGTGTAGCGCAGCAACGGGCCTTTCTGGCTGAGCACCACGCGGCGAACGGTCGGGTGCGACTTGCGCTCTCCGCCGTCGCCGTTGAAGGCGGCGAGCAGGCCCAGCTGCGTCGGGGTGATCCAGGTGTCAACGCCGAGCTGCACGGTGGCATTGCGAATGTTGCGCGCATCGGTAAGCAACGCCATGCCGAGCATGGCCGCGCCGATGCAGTGGCCGATCACATCGACGCGTTGCCCGGTGACGTTTTTGATGTGCAGCAGCGCCGCCGGAATATCGACCAGCGCCACCTCCTCCATCGCCCAGGGCTGCAAGGCCGTCGGTAGCCCGGCGCTGGTGCGCAGATCAATGACCCACACATCGCGGCCCTGGTCGCAAAAATAGCGGACCGCGCCCGGCTTCAAAGACGGGTGCGCGAAGGTGGTGCCGCTGACGCTGTAGCCGTGAATCATGGCCAGCGGTGGCTGGCCCTTGGCGCCGGCCACAAGCGGCCTGCGGTAGCGCGTCAGGCGCACGATGATGGGCGCTTGGGTTTTGCGGTTCAGCGCGACCGTCAACTCGGTAATCTCGGGTGGCGGCAAGCCTTCGAGCAGGCCGGGCAGGCGTTGCGCAGTGCGCTTCTGCGCCGCATCGGGCTTGCGAAAGCTCCACAGATGAATCGTCAGCATCACGCGCGTCATGAAAAGCGCAAAGCGCGTCATGTCAAGCAGCATGCTGACCTTGTCCTGCTGCGCCACCACTTGCAGCAGCGGCAGGTTTTTTTGCACCATGTATTGCGCATCGAGCCTGAGCAGGCGGTTTGACTTGGGGGCCAACAGCGCCATGTCGGTCAGCGTCAAGGTGGTGAGCTGGCCCCAGGGATTGCCGCGCCGACTGTAGGTCAGGCGCTTTTCACCTGTGATGACGAGGCCCGCAAGCAGCGCCGCGAGGTCAGGGGCTAGCGCCGACCCAGCCGCAAGCGAACCCTCGCCGACCATGAGCGCGTAGTCAAAGCGCCGCACCTCGCCCGCGCGGCTCGCCAGCTTGAGCCCATTGACGACTACGCTCCAGCCCGCCTTGATACTGCCAAGAACGCCCCGTTTGGCCGGCATCGGCTTCCACGCCGTCATCGGCTGCGCAGGCTTGAGCCAGGCTTTGACACCCAGGCAGAACTCTTGC
>JANOOO010000466.1:0-3584 GCA_031421375.1 Polaromonas sp. | reverse complement strand
ATTCCGCACCTGCAGCTGGTGTGACGGTGCTTCCCTCGAAACCCTCAGTCGAAGCGGAAATCGGCCCTGACGCGCTGGCCCACTTTCAGCATCACCTCGACTCCTCCGAGCACGATGGCGTTCATGCCGAAAGTGATCGCGCCGCCGACGCGCGGGTCTTGCCGCACGCTCTGCAGCAGGTCGCCCACTTCGGGGCTGCTCGCCGCAGTTTGCGGATCGATGTTGGGAATCGTGCAGCGCAGGCAGGGCTTGACGAGCTTGAGGCGCATCTCGGTGGCATCGGCATCACCTCCCGCTGCGGTTTCGATTCGCAGCACGTCCAGACGATCTTCGTCGTGCGGTGCGAAATCGGCCTCACCTGGCACGGCGGCGAGCACGATGTTCGGCCGAAACCGCGCCATATCGACCGCAGGCAGGCCACGCGCAGACAGTTTTTCATTGAACTGCGCCAGCGACGCCGCGCTGACGACGAGCAGCGGGTAGCCGTCGCTGAACTGGTTGGGCGCTTCGATGCCGCCCGTCCATTCGAGGCTGCTCAGGCGCTTGTGATCGGGGTCAAAGCGCACCAGCCGGGCCCGGGTGCCGAGAAAGTCGCTAAACCATTGCGCGGCGACGGCACCCATGTCAAAAGCGGCCACCGTGTCGTCCCAGACGCGCACCTGCACCGGCGCTTCGACTTCATCGATCTTGACGTGCAGTGCCAGCATGCCGGGGGCGCGCAGAACCATCTCGAAATGCTTGAGCTGCGGCTGAATCAGCGCCATGCGCGGCCACTCGCGCTGCGTCAAAAAGGCTCCTTCGGCATCGACCACCATCCAGGCGCGGTCCAGCTCCAGCCCGCTTTCGATCAGCAATGCCTCTTTGACCTGCACACCGGCACAGGACTTAACCGGATAAACCGTCAGTTGCGAGATGATCGCGTGAATATCGCCCTGCGGGGCGGGGCGAGGCGGGGTCGGGCTGGATGGATTCACGTCGGGGTCATGCTTTCAAAAACGAGGGATCGGCTGCGCGCCAACCGGGAGTCAAGCCCATCGCCTGCACGCAAGACCGGATTTTGCCCTGCCTCCTAAAATGCCCCATGCCCTCTTCATTCGATGTTTGTATCCGTGGCGACGGCGTGGTCGGGCGGACGCTGGCGCTGCTGCTGGCGCAGGCGCGGCTCCGCGTGGCGCTGGTCGGGCGCGAGCCCGGTGCCGCGGCACCCGAACACACCGACGTACGCGCCTACGCGCTCAACACCGCATCGCGCCAAACCTTGGCTGCGCTGCGCGCCTGGCCCGACGCCCAGCACGCCACACCGGTGCGGCAGATGCAGGTCTGCGGCGACGACGGCGGGCGAGTCGAGTTCAAATTCCCTGCTCCGCCCGCTGCGGCGAGTGACAGCCAGGCCGGCGCGCTGGCCTGGATAGTCGATGTCGCGCCGCTGCACCGCCTGCTGGTCGAAGCAGCGCGCTATCAGCCGCAGATTGAAACGGTCACTGAGCCCGTGGCTGCAGCGCTGACCGTGATCTGTGAGGGTCGGCGCGGTCACAAGCACATTCATGGCCACAGTCATAGCCACGAAGAGCTGGACGTGCAGTGGACCATCTCGCCGTATCCACAAGACGCCATCGCGGCGCGGCTTGAATCGGCCTTGCCGCATGGCGGCGTAGCGCGCCAGTGGTTCAGCGGCGGCGACGTGCTGGCGCTGTTGCCGATGGGTGGCGACACGGGGCACGCTCTTGCACTGGTCTGGTCGCTCGCCAGCGAACGCGCTCGCCAACGTCTGACGCTGGACGACGCGGCCTTTTGCGCCGAACTGCGAACCGTTTGCGGCGCGCAAACCGGCGCGCTGAAACTGACCAGCCCGCGCGCCAGCTGGCCGCTTGCGCTGTGCCAGGCCGAACGCTGGTGCGGCCCCGGCTGGGCACTGGCCGGCGATGCGGCACATACCGTTCACCCGCTGGCCGGGCAAGGCTTGAATCTCGGTCTGGCCGACGCCGCCTGTCTGGCAAAAGTTTTGAGCGAGCGCGAATACTGGCGCGGCATCGGCGACGAAAGGCTGCTGCGCCGTTACGAGCGCGCCCGCAAGGCCGACACTGCCGCCATCGCCTTTGTTACCGACGGCCTGCAGGGCCTGTTCGCCCAGCCCGGTGCGGGCTGGCAGGCGCTGCGCAATCGCGGCATGAACACCTTTACGCGCAGCGGCCCGATCAAGACCTGGCTGACGCGCCGCGCCGCCGGGCTGTAACGCTTCTGACCAGTTCATTTCCACATCGACTCGACCCCCAACCCCAAGGACTTCCATGCCGCTGAATTTTCGACATTTACTAACGGCCGCCCTGTTGCTGTGCGGCGGCTGGACAGCCGCGCACGCACAAGAAGCCACCATTCGCAAAAACCTCGGCGAGCGGCTCAGCAGCTTCGCCAAAATTGACGAAGTCAGCAAGTCGCCGATCAATGGCCTCTGGGAAGTGCGCATCAACGAGACCGATATTTTTTACTCCGACGCTGAAGGCAACTTTTTGATTCAGGGTGCCATCCTCGACACCCGCAACCGGCGCAACCTGACTGAAGAGCGCACGATGCAGCTCAGTGCCATCAGCTTCGACTCGCTGCCATTGAAGGACGCGTTTCAGATCGTTCGCGGCAACGGCAAGCGCAAATTGGCGGTGTTTGAAGACCCCAATTGCGGCTACTGCAAACGCTTCGAGCGCGACATGCAAAGCGTCAATGACGTGACGATCTACCTATTTTTGTACCCCGTCCTCGGCCCCGATTCGACTGAAAAAGTCAAGAACCTCTGGTGCGCCAAAGACAGGGCCAAAGCCTGGCAAGACGCAATGGTGCGCGACATGCCCATCGCCAAGGCCAACTGCGACACCTCGGCCATCGAGCGCAACATCGCCTTCGGCAAAAGGCACAAGATCACTGGCACGCCAACGCTTATTTTTGCCGACGGCGCGCGCGTGCCGGGCGCGATTCCGGCAGCGCAGGTTGAGGCGAGGCTGGCCGAGGCGAAGTAGGTCAATCCTTCGATTTGGGCCTTGGTTAGTCATGATTTATGCCATTTATCCATACCATTCGGTCCCAAGCAGCTCCTGAATTAATAGCGACTGCAGCCGCTTGCCAAGGCTGTAGCGGGTTCGCGGTCGCGTCTGATTGGGTCGCTGACCGCCGCGCATGACTTCGTCACCCCGGCCACTGATTTTTTTTCTTGGGCACGCGGGCCTGCTGCCGTTCGTGGCGCTTGCCGCCGCGATCTGGTTGCTGCCAGCCGACGCAGCGCGGGTTGCCGTACTTGCCCTCGCTGCCTACGGCGCGACCATCGTCTCGTTTCTCGGCGGCATTCATTGGGGGTTGGGCTTTCAGATGGGCGACGCCGCGCCGCGCCTGCACTTTGTGTGGGGCATCACCACGCCGCTGCTGGCCTGGGCCGCGCTGTTGCTGCCAGCCTGGGCGGGCCTGGTCTTACTCAGCGTTGCACTGCTGGCCTGCCTGGCCGTGGATCGAAACAGCTACCCCGCGACCGGGCTGGCGCGCTGGCTGCCGCTGCGCTTGCGGCTGACGGTGGTGGCGGTGCTGGCTTGTCTGGCGGGCGC
>JANOOO010000465.1:0-5808 GCA_031421375.1 Polaromonas sp. | reverse complement strand
GGCTGGCGGCGCGCGGGCTGGACGGTCAGTTTGACGTGCAGCGCCGTGCTGAGGAGGTGCCGGTTGACCAATACCTGGCGCTGGCGCAGCGCGTCACGGCAGATGCAGCCAGTCAGTCGCTATTAAAAACGTAGCTGTTTGTGCCCGTGTGTATTGGGCTGAGAGCATTTTTGGTTCCGCATCGACGCTGAGCAGGCAGAAAAAAGCCCGCTCAAGGCGGGCTTTTTGGTTCATGCCAAACGGCAACAACCAAATGCAATAACGGCAATGACTTCAGGCAGCAGCGAGCCAGTAACTGGCGTTAAATGGGCTGCTCATGCGCAACGCCAGTGGCGATACGTCGATCAATTTGTCGGTCGGCATGGTTTCTTCGCCTTCGACTGTTTGCTGGGCCTCAACTGCCCGATCCCCTTGGCCAATGTCTGGGGAGCGGGCTACAGAAAAGAATAGAAGCAGCGGAACGGAATTTTCCGGTCCGCCCAGTAATCGGCCGCGTCGCGGAAGATGTCGAGCAGTTGCTCGCGCGCCTCCTTGTCAAATTTGGCGTTGGCCGGAATCTGCTCCAGCACCACGATAAAGCCGGGCTGCGGGCCCGACTTGTGAACCATGTCGGTCATGCAGTCGTATAGCGCATCGAAGTTTTTGCCGAAATGCGACGGGAAGGTGTACTGCGCGGCAATCATGTCCAGCACGTCTTGCTTGCTCTGGGCATTGCCCAGATTGGCGTACAGAAAATGATGATTCAGGTCGGTGGCGGCATCTTGCAGCTGCGGCACGCGGAAGGCGCGGATCGACTGCACGATGTTGGGCCGAATGCCCTTCAACGGCGACTCGTCCGAAGGGGCCCGGCGGGGCGCGTCGCTGGCGCTGTGCGAGGGCGTGTCGGTCGCCCCGCCTGCTGACGTCTCATTGTTCCGACGAAGTGGTGTGTCCATCTCCGTATCTCTTTCTCTTAGATCAAAAATCACAATAAATTCCTTGTTTTGTCATTGAACAATTTTGCGAAAACTGGCGTAATGGTCATCGGTGTAATAACAGGTATCAGGCGTCACCGGCTTAAGCCCGCCACACACGATGCGCCTGGCTCCCCGGCTGCGTTCATAAGGCGTTTTGACGGTGTACTCGCGGTAGTAACCGCGCGGACTGGCCGGAAGCAAGCGCTCACGGTTGCCAAAAACCACACCATCTTTCTCGTACTGAAAAGGCCCACCCTTAAAAATCTGGGCCATTACGTGCCGACCTTGCGGTGGCAGCTGATCAACCGTCAAGGACGCACTCGTCGCGCCGGTTTGTGCGCTTCGGGCCTGCGCTGTGACGGGGATGAACAGTGACCCGGCACCGACCACAACCAGCGCTACCAGCAACACGGCGACGCCGACTTGCGACCTGCGCTGCGCATTGACGCAGCTCACCGTATGCCTCATGAAAACGATTCCTTCTGAGAAAACCTCTCGTTAACCCTTGCTCACTTTTTATGGCCCCCTCCGCCCTGATCAGGTGCAACCGATTTTCGGGTTAACCCTAGACTTTCGACTCGGGTAGTTTGCCGGAATTGGCGCTCAAGCGCAAGAGCCTGCGGAAAATTTGGGCAGAGCCTGGTGGAAATCAGGGTAGGTTAGTGAGCACCAGCTCTTATCAAGACTAAGGCCGGGTTGCGTTGGCGCCTGCAACAGTCAGGGCGGTCATATTGACAATGCGACGAACGGTGGCAGTCGCCGTGAGAATGTGCATTGGCTGGTTGGCTCCCAACAACACCGGGCCGATGGCAATATTGCCGCCAGCCGCAGTTTTGAGCAGGTTGTAGGAAATATTGGCGGCGTCGATGTTGGGTAGCACCAACAAGTTGGCCTGGCCGGTCAGGGCGCTGTTGGGCATGAATGCGCCGCGTGCAACGGCGTCAAGCGCCACATCACCATGCATTTCCCCATCGACTTCCAGCCACGGCGCAGCATCTTTAAGCAGCTCCAGCACGCGGCGCATTTTGACGGCGCTTGGCTGGTTGGACGAGCCGTAATTGGAATGCGAAAGCAAAGCCGCTTTGGGTTTGATGCCAAAACGAACCATTTCCTCAGCCGCCATGACTGTGATTTCAGCCAGTTGTTCAGCCGTGGGGTCATAGTTGACGTGGGTATCGAGCAAAAATACCTGTCTGCCGGGCAACAGCAAGCTGTTCATGCAGGCATAGGTATTGACGCCCTTGCGTTTGCCAACAACCTGGTCGAGGTAGTCGAGGTGGTGGGCGGTATTGCCCCAGGTGCCGCAAATCAGCCCATCGACATCGCCTTTGCGCAGCAGCATGCCGGCGATCAGCGTCAGGCGGCGGCGCATTTCGATCTTGGCGACCTGCACTGTGACGCCGCGCCGCGCCATCAGGCCGTGGTAGGTCTGCCAAAAGTCGCGGTAGCGGTGGTCTTGCTCGACGTTAACCACGTCGTAATCCAGCCCTTCCTTCAAGCGCAGGCCAAATTTCTCGATACGCTGGGCAATGATGGCCGGTCGGCCGATCAGCGTCGGACGCGCCAGGTTTTCGTCCACCACAATCTGACAGGCACGCAGCACTCGCTCTTCTTCGCCCTCGGCGTAGGCAATGCGTTTGTGCTCGGCGTTTTTGGCGGCTGTAAAAAT
The DNA here is from genome assembly GCA_031421375.1 of Polaromonas sp. Classification (GTDB taxonomy): domain Bacteria; phylum Pseudomonadota; class Gammaproteobacteria; order Burkholderiales; family Burkholderiaceae_C; genus Polaromonas. The sequence goes on along the minus strand of JANOOO010000465.1, from coordinate 3,183 downwards.
CGGCCTCATCACCGTGCCCGACGCATAGACAAAGCTCTGCAGCCGTTCGCGGTAAGCGTCGAAGTCAGTGATGGGCCGCAGCGCCACGCCGCTGTCGGCTGCAGCCTTGGCGACGGCCGGTGCGATCTTGATCATCAGCCGCGGGTCAAAAGGCTTGGGGATCAGGTATTCCGGGCCGAAGGCGAGCTTTTCACCGACATAGGCCAGCGCCACCACTTCACTTTGCTCGGCTTGCGCCAGGTCGGCAATGGCATGCACCGCCGCGATTTCCATCTCGACGGTAATGGTTGAAGCCCCGGCGTCGAGTGCGCCGCGAAAAATGTAGGGGAAACACAGAACGTTGTTGACCTGGTTTGGGTAGTCCGTGCGGCCCGTGGCCATGATGGCGTCGTCGCGCACGGCCTTCACCTCGTCGGGCAAGATCTCGGGCGTCGGGTTCGCCAGCGCAAAAATGATGGGCCGGGCTGCCATTTTGCGAACCATGTCGGGCTTGAGCACCCCGCCGGCTGACAGGCCCAGAAATATGTCGGCCCCCGCTATGACTTCGCCGAGTGTGCGCGCAGCGGTCGCCTGCGCAAACTGGATTTTGTCGTCGTCCATCAGTTCGGTGCGGCCCTTGTAAACCACGCCGGCCAAGTCGGTCACAAAGATGTTTTTACGCTCAATCCCGAGCTTGAGCAGCAGCTCCAGGCACGACAGTGCCGCAGCTCCCGCGCCAGATGTCACCAGCTTGACTTCGCCGGGCTGTTTGCCGACGACTTTGAGCGCATTGAGCATGGCAGCACCGACCGTGATGGCCGTGCCGTGCTGGTCATCATGAAACACCGGAATGTTCATGCGCTTGCGCAGTTCACGCTCAATATAGAAGCAGTCGGGGGCCTTGATGTCTTCCAGGTTGATGGCACCGAAAGTCGGCTCCAGCGCGGCAATGATCTCGACCAGTTTGGCCGGGTCTTTTTCATTGATCTCGATGTCGAACACATCAACGCCGGCGAACTTCTTGAACAGAACCGCCTTGCCTTCCATCACCGGCTTGGCCGCCAGCGGGCCGATGTCGCCGAGGCCGAGCACGGCTGTGCCATTGGTGATGACGCCGACCAAATTGCCGCGTGCGGTGTACCGGAATGCGGCGTTCGGGTCACGCACGATTTCCTCGCACGGCGCGGCAACGCCGGGCGAATAAGCCAGCGCCAGGTCACGCTGATTGGTCAATTGCTTGGTCGCCGCAATCTGCAGCTTGCCGGGTGTGGGGAACTCGTGGTAGTCGAGCGCGGCGCGGCGCAATTCGGCGCGTTTTTCTTCGCGGCTGTCGGCAATAGCGGGCGGGGGAGTGAGCATGCTTGTTTGTCTCCAGACACTGGGCCGGGGCCGGCCGTTTGTGTGTCGCTTTGGGTTTGCAATTGTAGGCCGCACGACTGCGCCTGCGCCCCGCCCAATAGTCGCGAAACGGGTGCGAAGCTGTTGACTTTTTCACGCGAAAGCCGATGAAAGATTGGCTCAGTGTGCTCTGTGGCTGCTTGCCTGAGTTTTGCTTTCGCTCGCACCGGCACCCTCGATGTAATCGCATGCTTGAGGTCTGCGTTTAACCTTTGCGCTGTGTGTCGTCAATCAGCGCCTGCATGAATTCGATCAGCTTGTCCGGGCGTCAAGCTGCGTCCGCTGCCGGGCTTTTTGCCGCGAACACCAGCCTTGAGCTGGCTTGCCCCGCCTGCACTGTTTGGACGCAGTGCCGTGTCGATGGCCGTCCCGCTCAACCCCGTCTGCCGGGCGATCTTCATCACGCCCACACCTTTGCGGTGCATGCGTATGGCTTGCTTGCGGCGTTCATGCAGTAGTTCTCGCCTTCTCGCGTCTGCTTGCGGGCATCTTCTTTTTCCATGAGCTATCGACACCGACAACTCCAAAAATCTCATTTATAAATCGGGCCGGGTCTATAGTTCAGAAGCTGCTTGCGCCCGTAGATATTGGTGTTGAGGCCGATTCAATGCTGAATCCGGGTAACGGGTCAACCGCCCGAGGTCTGCGCACAGGGCAACGTGTTCCTGAAGAGAAGGCGAAGTTTTCAACGCAAAGCTGCAAAGCTGCAAAGGTCGCAAAGAAGCGCCGGAAAATCTTCCAGTTTGCGTGCTTTGCGTTCTTTGCGCTTTTGCGTTGGAAACGATTTCTTTGACTTGAGCACAAGCTGAACCGGGCTTAGGCGCGCCGGGCTCAACATCGCACTGAGCGAGACCTGGCCCGCGATTTCGCCCCCCGATAATCGCCCGCATGCATACAAGATGGAAACCAAGCGTGACCGTTGCGGCGGTCATTGCGCGGGACTTCGGCGGGGTGCAAAAATTCCTGCTGGTCGAAGAAGAAACCCGCGACGGCCTGCGGCTGAACAACCCGGCCGGCCACCTCGACCCGTTTGAAAGCCTGGTGCAGGCCTGCGCCCGGGAGACGCGCGAAGAAACCGCTTTTCACTTCACACCGACAGCGCTGGTTGGCGTGTACATGTCGCGTTTCGAGCGCGCGCAACCCGAGGGCCTGCAGGGCATCACCTACCTGCGCTTTGCATTTTGCGGCGAGCTGGGGGCCGAAGTGCCAGGCCAGCCGCTCGATGAAGGCATTGTTCGCACGCTGTGGCTGAGCGCTGACGAGATGCGCGGCTGCCCCGAACGCCACCGCAGCCCGCTGCTGCTGACCTGCATGGAAGACTATCTGGCCGGAAAGCGCTTGCCGCTCGATGCCCTCACCACCGACCCGTCGGTCATGCTGCACCGCTGACGGATCGCCCCGCAGAGCGCCGACTCGTGCAGGCGGGCTCGAAACGGATCAAACTGCCAACCCCACCTCCGGAGACGCCATGTCCGCCACCCTCATCGACTCCAAAATTTTTGGCGACATCTTCAGTGATGCGGCGATGCGCCAAGTCTGGTCTGACGAGAACCGCACGGCCAAGTACCTCGACATTGAACGCGCGCTCGCAAAAGTGCAGGGCCAGCTCGGCATCATTCCGCAGGCTGCCGCCGACGAGATCGTCAAAAACTGCGAGTTGAGCCAGATCGACTGGGCGCTGCTTAAAGCCAAGACCGAGCAGGTCGGCTACCCCATCATTGCCGTAGTCAACCAGATCAACGCGCGCTGCCGGGACAAGCTCGGCGAATACTGCCACTGGGGCGCGACCACACAAGACATCACCGA
>JANOOO010000464.1:0-3314 GCA_031421375.1 Polaromonas sp. | reverse complement strand
GTCACTTCAGTAAAGGCTTTGAGCAGCTTGGCCTTGACGCGCTCGGCGTCGTCTTCAAGGTGGCGCGTGGACCACTCGGGGCTGGCCTGCACGGTCCAGCGTTCAATCGAGCCGCGCCCCGGCTTTGACGACTCGCGCGCCAGCCACGCAATGCGGTGGTGCGTGCTGCGCGCGGCGTTCCACTGCGGGCCGAGGTGGGCGAGTTTGGGCTGTGCGGCTTGCGGGAAGGCCAGCATCAGCGTCCAGCACGGCGCAACAAGCACGCTTGACACAACATTGAGCAGGGGCTTGGCAACCTGCGAGCTGAGCAGCAATGCCTGCGCCTGCGCTGCCGGAATCGCCAGCACGACCGCATCGAAGCCGCCGTGTACGCTTTGGCTCGCGCCCGCGCCTTCGGTCTGCAACTGCCAGCGCTCGGGGTGCAGGGTGTCGGCCTCGATCCGCGTGACCTGCGTTTCGAGTCGCAGGCTCGACGCTGCAGCCAGCGGCGCGGCCCAGTTGCGCACCAGCGCGTTCATGCCCGGCGTGGCAACCCAGTGCGCTTCCCGCGACGGCAGCGACGAGGCCACGACTCGGCCCAGCTCATCAAGAATGCGCACGGTGTTGGCGCTCCAGGGGCGAACCAGGCCGGGCGAGCTGTCGATTGCCCGCTGAAAACGGGCATCACGCACGGTGAAATACTGCGCCCCGTGGTCGAAGCTGCCGAATTCACTTTCGCGCGTGGCCATGCGCCCTCCTGCGCCGTTGCTTTTCTCGAATACCGTGACCTGGTGCCCGGCCTGCACCAGGGTACGCGCGCAGGCGATGCCAGCGATACCGGCACCGATCACGGCAACTTTTTTTCGCGGGCGGACGGGGGGGTGGGGAGCAGGCTTTTTAGTCATGGGTTTCTTTTTTAACTGTGTCTGGCACAAGGGTTTGCTGTTGCACTCTACACGCAACGCATGGCCTCACAGTGCCTGCCAGCGCTCGAGCAGTGCCTTTTGCGTTGCGGGCCGGGCAAGTTGCGTGAGCCACCACTGCAGAGCGCGGCCAACAGGCGCCGGTGCCGAGCCGCGCCAGGCGTAGCGCAGTGGCACCTTGCGCTCGGCGCTCTGCACTTTTTTTTCCACCAGCCGACCGGCGTCGATGTAGGGCCGGGCCAGATACTCCGGCAAAAACCCGCCGCCGAGGCCGCGCAATTGCGCGTCGAGTTTTTGCTGCATGCCGGGCACAGTAAAAACATCCTGCCCGCCCATCAGGCCGACACTCATGCCCCGACCGCGCTGGATCGAGTCAGCCACGGCAACGACACGGTGCGGCATCATCATGGCGTCGGTCACGGGTTCAACCGCCATAGCAAGCGCATGGTGCGGCGCGACTGCATAAACGAAGCGAATCGTGCCCAGCGGCTTGCTATGAATGGCGCTGCCAGCCGGTGATGCAAGGGCTACGCCGATGGCTAAATCGGCCTGGCCCGACGTGAGCGCTTCGAGCGTTCCCGACAGTGCTTCATCCCGCAGCTTGAGACGCGTTGGCGGGGCCAGTGCAAAAAATGCCTCGCACAACTCCATGATGGTTGCGCGTGAGATCACGCTATCGATGGCCAGCGTGAATTGCGACTCCCAACCGGTGGCGACGCGCTTGACGCGGTTGGCTACCGCGTCAAGTTCGACCAGCAAGCGGCTGCCTTCGCGCAGCAGCTCGCGCCCGGCGGCGGTCAGTTTGGCTTGACGCGAGGAGCGGTCGAACAGCAAGACGTCCAGCGCGTCTTCGACGACGCGAATGCGGTAGGTCAGCGCGCTTGGCACCAGGCCCAGCTCACGCGCGGCCGCCGCCATGCTGCCTGCGCGGTGGACGGCGGCAATGATTGAGAGCGTTTCGGGCGTCAGCGCGTTACGCACGGAGTTTGAAGAGGCGGGAGTTTTGATCATTCGAATAATTTGAATGATGCCATCAATCCCGTTCAACCACGCCGAGTCCGGTCGAAATTACATTCATGGCATGACTTACCAACGCAAGGAACGCACATGCTGACCCTCAGACCTTCCGCCGAGCGCGGCTATGCCGACCACGGCTGGCTCAAATCATTCCACTCGTTTTCTTTCGCCGGTTATCACGACCCGGCTCACATGGGCTTTGGCAACCTGCGCGTCATCAATGAAGACCGCATTGCGGCAGGCAAGGGCTTCGGCACGCACAGCCACCGCGACATGGAAATCATCAGCTACGTGCTTAGCGGCGAGCTGGCGCACAAAGACTCGATGGGCAACGTCAAGGGCATTCCACCCGGCGACGTGCAGCGCATGAGCGCGGGCACGGGCGTGGCGCACAGCGAGTTCAATCACGCGCCCGGCCAGTCCACGCATTTTTTGCAAATCTGGATTGAGCCGAATGTCATTGGTATCGCGCCGGGCTACGAGCAAAAGACCATTGCAGCGGGCGGTAAACGCGGTGTACTCCGACTGGTGGCATCGCCCGATGGCGCGCAAGATTCGGTCACGATGCATGCGGATGCCCGAATTTACGCGGGGCTGTTCGACGCAGGCGAGAGCGCAACGCTGGAGTTGCCTGCAGGGCGCAAGACCTACGTGCATCTGATTCAGGGCAAGTTGTCAGTCAACGGGCAGCGCTTGCAAACCGGCGACGCCGCGTTGATTGAGGCCGAGCACCGCATCGAACTCAATGGCGGCGAGTCGGCCGAGGTGCTGGTATTTGACCTGGCGCCGTGAGCGTGCCGGGTGAGGGCGCGCGAGCGCGCGTCCTTGGCGTCCTTGCGCCACGCTCAGGCGTGACTTGTCGCTGATTATTTTTTCATTGCTTTTCGTCAACTTTCAGATTTCCTGTTCCAATTTTTTTACCAAAAGGTGTAGCCATGCTTTCATCACTTCAAAATCCCCTGTCACTACTAGGCCGCGCTTTGCTGGCGCTGCTTTTCGTCCCTGCCGGCTTCGCCAAGATTGGCGGATTTGCAGGCACGGTCGGCTACATCGCATCGAAGGGTGTGCCTTTGCCAGAGGTCGCGACTGCGGCGGCCATCGCCATTGAACTGGGGTTGGGATTGCTGTTGCTGATCGGCTGGCAGGCCCGTTGGGCCGCGCTGTGTATCGCGATTTTCACGGTCGTTATAACCTTCATCTTTCACAACTTCTGGGCGATGGAAGCGGCGCAAAAAATGATGCAGCAACAGGCATTTTTCAAGAATATCGCGGTGGTCGGCGGCTTGCTGCTGGTGGCCGCGTTCGGTCCCGGTGCGTGGAGCCTCGACGGTCGCAATGAGCCGGTTCGCCCGTCCCGTTAAATTTTCATTCACCCAAGGAATTGCATGTCAAAGA
>JANOOO010000463.1:0-7800 GCA_031421375.1 Polaromonas sp. | reverse complement strand
GCCATGGGCCCCATCGTTGCTGATCTTTTTATTGGCGGCGTCGGAAAAGTCGAGGTAGGCAAACCGGGCACGGCGACCAGGAAGGTTTCGCGTAAATCGGCACGTGCAGTTTTGCCTGGCCTCACCGGCGATTGATACCGCCGCGCCAGGCACGGCTTTCGCTTTCCGGGTAGATACTGTCAGCAGCTGAACTGCAGCTGCCGAATCGAAGGTGTACCCCTATGCCAAGCCCCTACACGCAGCGCACTTCAAGAGGCCCCGGATGAGCGCTCGTGCCGGGCTGCTCAAGCGCAGCTGCGACGTCGTGCTGTATGGCGCGACCGGCTTCGTCGGCAGGCAAACGGTGGCTTACTTTGCCAGTCATGCCGGCCAGAACGGTGATCAAGCAGCCTGCCTGCGCTGGGCGCTGGCAGGCCGCAACCGCAGCAGGCTGGAGCAGGTGCAGCGCGAAGTCGGCGGTGCAGCATTGGAGGCCGACATCGTGGTGGCCGCAGCCGATGACGTCAACGCGCTCGACGAACTGGCTGCGAATGCGTCGGTGGTGCTGAGCACAGCCGGGCCGTTTGCGCTGGTTGGCAGCGCGCTGGTTGCGGCTTGCGTCAAGGCGGGTACGCACTATGTCGACATCACCGGTGAGACGCCGTGGGCGCGCGAGCTGATCACGCTGCACCACGACACGGCTGAGAAAAGCGGCACCCGCATCATTCCGTTTTGCGGGTTTGATTCGGTGCCGTCTGACATCGGCGTCTGGCTGATGATGCAGGCGATGCAGCAGCGGCACGGCGAGCCGTGTATCGACGTGAAGGGTGCGTTCGCGCTCAGTGGCGGGCTGAACGGCGGCACGTTTGCCTCGGCCATGAATATTCTCGGCGGTGCGGGTGCGCAATCGTTTGCTGATCCCTATCTGCTGAACCCACCGGGCGAAAGACCGCTGCACGCACGCGACACCAGCGACCCGGTGATCCCGCGCTTTGATGATGACTTCCAGGCCTGGATGGCGCCGTTTTTCATGAGCCCGATCAACACACGCGTGGTGCGGCGCAGTGCGGCGCTGCTGAACTATGGCCCGGACTTCTCTTACCAGGAATACCGGCGCATGGGTGCAGGCGTCGGCGGCGGTATGGCTGCCACCACGCTGAGCATGGGCATGACGCTGTCGCGGTCGGCGATGGCTTTTTCACCGGTGCGCCGACTCGCTGCCATGGTCGCGCCCAAGCCGGGCGAGGGGCCGTCGGAGGCAAGCATGAACCGGGGCTCTTTCAGCTGCGAGCTGGTCGGCAAAAGCGCAGGCGGACACATCCTGCACGGCCGCGTGGCCGGTCGGGGTGACCCGGGCAATCGGGCCACGACAAAGATGGTTTGCGAAGCCGCGCTGGCGCTGGTGCTGGACGCAGACCGGCTGCCGGGCGGCCCGGCGCACGGCGGCGTGTTAACGCCTGCCAGCGGACTGGGTCAGGTGCTGGCAGACCGTCTGCGCAGTGCGGGCATGACGCTGTTGGTGGATGACCACGCCGCCGCGAAGGCAGATTGATGAGTCATTTTGCCTTGCAAATCATCTGCCTCAGTCACAAAGACAACTGTCATTCCTGCGAAGGCGAATAAGCGCTAAGCTGAGCGCTAACTCAAGTTTCTTCTGCGTATTTTCTTACTCCCTCTCCTCTGGGAGAGGGCGGGGGTGAGGGCTCCCCGGCTTTGCTTTGCATGGACTTATTCCAGTTTCGCCCACCCTCACCCTAGGAGTCTGGGCGGCAGAAGGCGTCGAAGCGAAAAGCGGCCCCAGCGCGGACAGTTTTTACCGGATTTGCAGCCCCATAGCCGTAGCTATGGGGCAAAAAGCCGGTGAAAAATGGACCGCTGCGGTCGCTTTGCAGCCGACGTTCCTTCTGCCGCCCAAACTCCTAGCCCATTGCCAGTGGACGCTGGCCACACTCAGCACCGCCCGGACGTAGCGATGAACTTGCGCCGATCAGGGTTCTCCAATCGGTTTTATAAGCACCCTTTTTTATCCCACCCAAAGGACTACCCACACATGAAAAACCATTTCAAGAAATCAGCCCTGCTTGCCGCTGTGCTGACCGTCGCCTCGGCAGCCGTGCTCGCGCAGAACGTCGCCATCGTCAACGGCAAACCGGTTCCCAAGACGCGCCTCGACATGCTGGCCCAGCAAGTGGCGAAGTCCGGTCGCCCGATTACGCCCGACATGGAAACCCAGCTTCGTGAAGAAGTCATTGCGCGCGAGGTTTTCATGCAGGAGGCCGAGAAGCAGGGCATCGCCGCCAGGGACGACTTCAAGACGCAGATGGAGCTGGCGCGCCAGACGCTGCTGATCCGTGAGTTGTTTGCCGACTACCAAAAGAAAAACCCGGTAACCGACGCCGATCTGAAGGCCGAGTACGACAAGTTTGCGGCGACCAGCGGAGGCAAGGAAATCAAGGCCCGGCACATTCTGGTCGAGAAAGAAGCCGAGGCCAAAGCCATCATCGCCAGCCTGAAAAAAGGCGGCAAATTCGATGAAATTGCCAAAAAGCAGTCGAAAGACACCGGCTCCGGTGCCAAGGGCGGCGACCTCGACTGGGCCAACCCGTCGAGCTATGTGCCCGAGTTCAGCGAGGCCATGCAAAAGCTGACCAAAGGCCAAACCACCGAAACGCCGGTGAAGACGCAGTTCGGCTACCACGTCATTCGCGTGGACGACACGCGCGAGGCACAGCTGCCGAAGTTTGAAGATGTCAAACCGCAAATCGCCGAGCAGATGAAGCAGCAAAAGCTTAGCGCCTTCCAGGAAGACCTGCGCAAGAAAGCGAAGGTCGAATAAGCGCTGACTCTGGATCTGACTGCACAAAAAAACGCGGCCGAGCCCGCGTTTTTTTATGCCTCACGACGGGCGGGATCAGGTTTAGCGCAGCGCCGCCAAACCCGTGAACACACCGATCATCACCGGCTGGTGCAGCATGTACCACGGCAGACTCCAGCGACCGAGCCAGGCCAGCGGCACCGTACCCGCTAGCCCGCGCCCGGCCAGCACCTGCGGCCGGTTTGCCAGCAGCCACTGCCCGCTGGCCACGCCCCACCACATCACGCCCAGCCAGGGCAGCAGCGGCACGTAGTCTTCCGTGATGGGCTTGCGGCTGATCAAACCCAGCCAGTTGAACCATCTTTCATTAAGAAAATCGGCTGAAGGCCAATAGGAATGGGCATAATCAGCTATGAAATGCATAGCTACTGCAATCGCGCCGGCCAGCCAGAGCCATCTCCCAAGCCCGGCTGTGTAGCGAGTCACGATCAACATCACGGCAATACCGTGCAGCACGCCGAAATAGATGAAGCTCTTGGGGTACATCCAGTACGAGGAGGCTGTGACCAGCAGCGCGCAGGCCGCGATCTGCGACCAGCGCAGCCAAAAGCGCCGCGCGCTCTGGCCTTGCTCGATGGCCACCGCCTGCCCCAGGCCCGCGCAAAACAGAAACAGGCTGACGATTGCGCTGCGCTGTAGTGTCCAGACCGGGTCGGTGTAAAAGTCCTGCTTGACGTAGCCGAAGTGGTTGAGGTCGAAAGCGAAGTGGTACAGCGTCATCCAGACGATGGCCACGCCGCGCAGGGCATCAAGGGAGTCGAAGCGGCGGCCCGGCATGGGCGCGATTGTAGGAGGGGCACGCGCCCCCTCCCCGCTCACCCCGACCGCAAACTGTCGATCAACAATCGCGTCAGGATGCGCCTCCGACGGCCGACACCTTGACGGACGGGCGCGCGTTCGGGTTGTCGAGCCGGGCAAGCTCCCCTTTCCAGCCCGCGATCATCACCGACAGGCCAGGATCGGCCAGCATGGTGATATGCGAGCCGGGAACATCGACGACCCGAACGCCGCCGCTGACATGTGCGCTCCAGCCGAGGCTGTTGTCCGCTGCCAGATAAGCCGGGTCCGGGAACGCGGTTTTGGCCTGGTCAGCCCTGAACATGAGCATGGAGCCCGTGTAGGGTTTGGGTATGTACTGCGCTTGAGCCGCGACGAAGGTCCGGAACAAATTGAACTCGATCAGATCTGGCGTCATGGCGTCGCCGCGTTCCATCTGCGCCAGCCGATCGGCATCGCGCTGCCGCATTTCTCGGGCAATGCGCCGCCTTTCCGGCCATTTCAGCGCGAATTTGAAGGTCCAGCGTCGCGCGAGCGCCAGCTTGATCGGCAGCGAAACTTTTTTTCGTGCCGCGTCGGGCGACAGGGTGTCGATCAAACCCAAAAATTCAACCCACGCACCGGAAGCGATCAATTGCTGGGCCATCTCGTAAGCGATCACGCCCCCGCCCGAATAGCCGGCCAGCCGGTAGGGGCCGGTCGTGCTGACAGTGCGAATGGCCTGGACGTACTGGCTCGCCATGGCTTCGACGCTCGCAAGCGGATTCAGCAGCCCATCAGCGCCCTGCGCCTGCAGACCATAAAAAGGCTGATCGCGGCCGAGCCTATCCGAAATGACCTTGAAGTTCAGCACGTTGCCGCCAGCACCATGTACACAAAAAATCGGCGTTCGCGTTGCGTCGCCCTTGTTGATCGCCACCAGCGGCGACCACGGCTTCTTTGGCAGCGGAGCCACGGTTGACGAAATCTTCTTCAGCACCTCAACCGCCTCGGTTGTGTCGAGCCCGCCGCTTTCGCAAACGATACCCGACAGCTCGGCCAGTGTGGGAGCCTGAAACAGCGTGGCGAGCGGCAGATCGACGCCGAATTGCTTGCGAATTTTGGCAAACAGCCGCACGGCCGCCAGCGAATGTCCGCCGAGTGCAAAAAAGTCATCGCCAGGCGCCACTTCCTGCACGCCAAGCAGGTCGCGCCAGACTTCGGCAATGGCCCGTTCGACCGGGTTCATGGCCGCATCGCCTGCGCCGCCAGCCGGCGACTGCGCGCCGCCGGGCGCACCCAGTGCCACCAGGCGCGAGGTCGATTGCATCATCGCGCGAGCGAGTTCGGCCAGCGCGATGGACGACACCGTCAGATCGCGTGTCGCGCTGGACAAAACCCGCGCAAAAACCTCGTGCGAATCCTCGGCCTTGATGCCGCAGGCCAGCATCGTCTCGATCAAACTGGGCTCCTTGTTGGACCCGGCCTTCGCCTGCTGCGTCACCGCATCGGCCGACACACCACGCAGCGAAAAGCCTTCAAACGTTGCGACTGGCGAGCCGTCAGGCGCATACAAACTGGCGTCAAAAGAAACCAGCCGGTTGCCTGGAACATCGGTTCGCGTTACGTGGCTGAAAAAAGCACCGGGCACGGGTGCCAGCAAACGAATGCGCTCGATGGACAGGGGCACAAACAATTTGCCTTCGCGCTCGACCGGCTCGATCAGGTGCAGGCCGAAGGTTGCGGCCATGTCGGTCAGGGCCGGATGGGCAGCGTACTCGACCAGGTCACCTTTGAATTTTGTCGGCAATTGCATGTCGGCCACCGCCTCGCGCTGTCCGATTTGCATGCGGGCAATGTTGCTCCAGCGCGGGCCGAAGGCCACGGCATGAGCTTGGGGAATTGCGCCGACGACCCATTGACCGCGCACCGGCGATGCGGCGTCGATGTGCCCGTAAAACAGGCCGACGCCGGCGCGTGCATGCTCCAGCCACGGGGCACTGGCATCGCTGCGGCTGCGCACCAGCATCTCGTAGCCCTCGCCCGTTCGGCGCAACTCAATCCGAACCTGCCGAGCCGTGTCACCATCGAAAACCATGGCCTCTTCAAACGACAGCGCGCGGATTTCTACCGCCAGACCCGGATGCAGCACAGCCATCGCAGCGCGCGCAATTTCGATGTAGCCCGTGCCCGGCAGCACCGGTCGGCCCGCCACACCATGCTCGCGCAGCACCCACAAGTGCGCGGCCGAGTAGCTGGCCTCGAACACCGCACCGTCAACGTCTGCAACCTGCACACCGAGCAGCGGATGCACCGCGCTTTGGCCGCCCTGCTCCAGCGCGTGGCTGCCATAAGCACGTGCGGCCATACCGCTGTCGCCCCAAATGCCCCAGTGAATGGAAAGGCCGTCCGAGCGCGATGCAGCCAGCGCGTCAATGAAGGCATTGGCCGCCACGTAATCGATCTGCCCGGCAGCGCCGAGGTACACACTGGTCGATGAGAACACCGCGAAAAAGTCGAGATCGCCGGGGGGCAGCAAGCCGTGCAGCACCTGCGCTCCGACGGCTTTGGCACCCAGCACACGCCGCACACTCTCTGGCGTTTTGGTTGCAATCGGCCCGTCGTCGAGTGTGCCGGCCGCGTGAAAGACGCCGTTGATCACCCCAAAATGCGCGCGGCAATCGGCCACGACCCAAGCCATGGCGGCCGGGTCCGAAACGTCGGCAGCGAGGCACAACACCTCACCACCGGCGTCTTCGCACGCCAGCAGGCGGCGCAGCAAGCGGGCTTCTCTTGATCCGCCCGTCGCCAGTTCCCGCCAGCTCGCCTTGGGCGGCATGGCGCGCCGGCTGACCAGCGCCAGACGGGCCTGATGGGTGTGGGCCAGGAAGCCGGCCAACTCCAATGCAATGTCGCCGAGCCCACCGCTAATCAGGTACACCCCGCCCTGCCTGATTCGGCTCCGGCTCGGGCTTATAGCCTGCTCGGAACTACCGGCGGCAACCATTTGAAAGGCCCAGCGTTGACCGTCACGGTAGGCAACCAGGTCGGTGTCGGCATCGGTCTGGCATTCATTGAGGATAGCCCGCAAAACGTAATCCGACGAGCCGTCGGCGGACGAAAAATCAATCAGCCGCGTGCGCAACGTTGGCATCTCGCGCGGGATCACGCGGCAAGGCCCCAGCGCCAGCGCACGCTCAGGGTGCGGAATGGCTTCGCCCGCCACCGACTGGCTGCCGGCCGTGATGACGGTCAGCGAGACGGGTTGCGTGTAATCAAGCAGTTGGATGGCTCGCGCAGTCTGCACCAGCGAGTCAAAAGCCAGAGCCTGCCCGGAAATCTCGGGTCCGGCCGGGCCTTGATGCGTATCGAGCGACCAGAGGTGAAGAATGCGCGCCGGCAACAGCTCGCTTTGCGCCAGGCTGTCGAACAGGCTGGCGTAATGCGAGGCATCGTCGGGCTTGATGGTGAACGACCCGTCGGCCAGCTTGGCGAAAACCTCGCCGCGCCGCACGAGCACGATGCTTGCACCGGCGTCGCCGATTCGCTCGACCAGACCCGCCGTCAACTGCGAGCGGTTGCCAAACACCAGCCAGGTCTGCCCGCCCGGCTCGTTTGTGCGGCCCGTCTGCGGCAAAGGACGCGGTTGCCATTCAGGCGCAAAGAACCAGTCGTCGTAGTTGTCAAGCCGCTCCAGCAGCGGAGCCGGTGCGACCAGCGCTGCGGCCTGCGCAGCCGCGGGAGCACTGTGCAGCACGCTGCCCGGCTCAACCCAGTGGCGCTGATGATCGAATGCGTAAGTCGGAACCGAAATGCGCCAGGGCAGACTGCCGCCGCGCATGGCATTCCAGTCGGGCAGCGCGCCGCGTGCCCACAAGGCACCGGCCGATAGCAGCATCACCGCCAGGTCGCCCTGATCGCCCTGCGCCTTGCCGGTCGAAGGCACGATGGTGCGAGCTTGGCCCGCGCTGTTTTGCCGGGCCAGCGCGCACAGGCCCTGACCGGGGCCAACTTCAAGCAGCACCGAATTTGGCAGCGCAAACGCCTGATTCAGCCCGTCGGCAAAACGCACCGGGTTGCGCAGGTGGCGCACCCAGTATTCCGGGTCAGTGAGCGTGTGTGCATCGACCGGCGCGCCGGTCAGGTTGGAGATGAACGTAAGCGTGGGTGGCCGCAAAGCGATGGTGCTG
>JANOOO010000462.1:0-3369 GCA_031421375.1 Polaromonas sp. | reverse complement strand
GGCCGATTTGTCGAACGCTTCGCCGGCCGCGTCGTCAATCGTTTCACCGAGCAGCTGGTAGCGCCCCACGCCATCGACGCGCATCAGCTGCGTATGGCCGCCCGACACCAGCAGCGCGACGAAGGGAAATTCAGGCGGGTCAGCGCTTAAAAAGGGCGAGAGCAAATGGCCTTCGAGGTGATGCACGCCCAGCAGCGGCCGGCCCAGCGCCGCAGCCAGAGATGCCGCCACGCCCGCGCCGACCAGCAGCGCACCGGCCAGCCCCGGCCCGCGCGTGTAGGCCACGGCATCGACATCGGGCAGTGTCAGCCCGGCTTCGGCCAGAACCTGTCTTGCGAGCGGCAGCACGCGCCGGATGTGGTCACGGCTCGCCAACTCGGGCACCACGCCGCCGTAAGCCTGGTGCATGTCAATCTGGCTGAAAAGCGCATGCGAAAGCAGGCGCGGCACTCCTGTGCCCGACGCATCGACCAGCGCCACGCCGGTTTCATCACAACTCGATTCGAATCCCAGTACAAGCATTTAACGAGTTTAGTGCGCACCCCGGATCGCAACGCTGAGCGAAAGCGCAGAGCCCTCACCCCAGCCCTCTCCCGGAGGGAGAGGGAGTAAGAAAGTGCCTGCCCATTCCAGCAGGGGCCGCGGGACTGGCTTCGCCAGACCGCAGGGGCAGCGGCCCCCGCGGGGGGGGGCTGGTAGTTCCGCCACGCCCACGACTGTGGGGGCCACATGGTTTGGCTTGAATCTTGCGCAGGTCGATGCATGACCCCTTCCCACAGCCTGCGTCTGGTCATCATTGCACCTGACTTGGGCCTGCCGACCGACGCGCAGGCCGAGCTTCTTGCCGAGCGCTCCCGTCAGCTGCGCATCGGCCTGCTTGAAAACGGCTACAACATCGTCGCCGTGCTGCCAGCCGACACTTTTTTGAACGAGCGTCTGGCCCAGCTCGCCCCCGACATGATCATTGTTGATGCCGAAAGCGAGGCGCGCGACGCACTGGAGCATGTGGTGGTGGCCACACGCGATGCCCGCCGACCCATCGTGCTGTTCACCAATGACGGCGACACCACGCACGTCAAGGACGCGGTGGCGGCGGGTGTGTCGGCCTACATCGTGGCCGGGCTGGCGAGCGAGCGCATTCGCCCCATCCTCGAAGTGGCCATGGCGCGCTTTGAGCACGAACAGGGGCTGCGCCGCGAACTCGCTGATGCGCGCAGCGAGCTCAAAGATCGCAAGGTCATCGACCGCGCCAAGGCTTTGCTGATGCAGCGCCAGGGCCTGACGGAAGAAGCCGCCTATGCCCGGCTGCGCAAGGCGGCGATGGACAAGGGCATGAAGCTCGGCGACGTGGCTCAACGCATGCTTGACGTGGCCGACCTGCTGGGCTGATTAGTACGAGAGGCGCAATTGGTGCGCTGCACAATGCCGGTGCGGTATTCAGCCATGCTGAAGGTGAAATTTCGCAGCACGCAGTTGCTATGCATTTCATAGCATCTTGCGCCCGTCCATAAAGGGATGCAGCCCTTATTTTTATGAGACGGGAGCAAAACGACAGAATTTTTCGACATGGCACAGCTTTTGCTGAATACCCACAAAGGCCAGCGCACTTCAACGGCGAAGTACACCGGCCTTCATGAACAAAGGCGTTCGATTGGCACCCGTTGCAAATAACGGGGGCAGGTCGAGCGCCTTTTTTGTTTTCTCAACGCGTACTTTTTAGCTGGAGCCTCGCATGACTATTTTCTCCAAACCTTCACTGTCGCGCCGCACGGTGCTGCAGGCTGCCGCCGTCGGCGCTGTCGGCATTTCGCCGGCACTGCGCGCTGTCGCCTACGCAGGGGGCTCGGACGCGCCCGAGAAAAAGGAAGTGAGGATCGGCTTCATTCCGCTGACCGATTGCGCGTCGGTCGTGATGGCGTCGGTGCTCGGCTTCGACAAAAAATATGGCGTCACCATCATCCCGACCAAGGAAGCGAGCTGGGCCGGCGTGCGCGACAAGCTGGTCAGCGGCGAGCTCGACATGGCGCATGTGCTGTGGGGCCTGATCTACGGTGTCCACCTGGGCACCAGCGGGCCTAAAAAAGACATGGCGATTTTGATGAACCTGAACCACAACGGCCAGGCCATCACGCTGTCGAAAAAGCTCGCTGACAAGGGCGCGGTCGATGGGCCGTCGCTCGCCAAGCTGATGAATGCCGAAAAGCGCGAATACACCTTCGCGCAGACCTTTCCAACCGGCACGCACGCGATGTGGCTGTATTACTGGCTGGCGAGCTACGGCATTAACCCGATCAAGGACGCCAAGGTCATTACCGTGCCGCCGCCGCAGATGGTGGCCAACATGCGTGTCGGCAATATGGACGGCTACTGCGTCGGCGAACCGTGGAATCACCGCGCCGTGGCCGACGGCATCGGCATCACCGCCGCCACCTCGCAAGACGTGTGGAAAGACCACCCTGAAAAAGCACTGGGCACCACGGCTGAGTTCGTGAAGAAGTACCCCAATACCGCGCGCGCCGTGACAGCGGCCATCATCGAGGCCAGCAAGTGGATAGACGCCAGCCTGACCAACAAAAACAAAATGGCCGAAACCATCGCCGAGAAAAGCTACGTCAACACCAGTGTGGATGTGATCAACCAGCGCATCCTGGGGCGCTACCAGAACGGCCTGGGCAAAACCTGGGACGACCCGAACCACATGAAGTTTTACAACGACGGCGCAGTCGGCATGCCCTACCTGACCGACGGCATGTGGTTCCTCACGCAGCACAAGCGCTGGGGCTTGCTCAAAGAACACCCTGACTACCTGGCCGTCGCCAAACAGGTCAACCAGATCGACATCTACAAGCAGGCCGCAACTGCCGCCAAGGCCAGCGTGCCGAAGGAGGTGATGCGCAGCAGCAAGCTCATCGACGGCACGGTGTGGGATGGAAAAGACCCGAAGAAGTACGCCGATTCTTTCAACGTGCAGGTTTGACAAGTTCCCCGCCCTACCCCGCTCTTGACATTTAAAAGGTGACTCCATGGTCAGTGCCGTTTTCCACAGTCCGCTTGACAATCCGCCGCTGGACCGCCTCACTGCCGGTCGCGGTCATGCGGCAGTCGCTATTAATTCAGTAGCTGCTCACGCCCGTCCTGCTTCGCCCCTGGCTACGAATTCGCCTGGTATTGAGGCTTCTCGCCAACCCCGCGACTTCTCTTTCATCTGGCAGCGCGTGCTGCCGCCGGTGCTCGGCCTGGTGCTGCTGGTGCTGGTGTGGGAGGCGGTCTCGCTGGGCACCAAAGCGAGCATCCCGTCGCCGAAGGACACATTCATTCAGGCCATCGACATTTTCAAAGACCCGTTCTACAGCAAAGGGCCAAACGATC
>JANOOO010000461.1:0-1746 GCA_031421375.1 Polaromonas sp. | reverse complement strand
CGCATATGAGGGATAAAAGCCTGACTCATATACAAGGTGCCGCGCAAAGAAACATCGGTGACTGCTTCGTAGTTTTCCGGCTGGATGTCCATAATTCGCAGGGATTGTGTAATCCCTGCGTTGTTCACCAGCACATCGACTTGCCCGAACTTTTTTAATATCTGCTGAGCAGCACGCTCGCAGTCCGACTTGTTGGTGACATCGCACGAAAGCCCGATATGTTCGGGGCCGATGTCGGCTGCAGCGGCCTGGGCTGCCTGAGCATCAAGATCAAGAATGGCCACGCGGGCACCGTGGGCGGCGAAGGTTCTCGCGACCGCCTTGCCAATGCCGCGTACCGACGCAGCACCAGTGATAACCGCGACCTTGTCTTTGAGTAGCATCAGGGGCCTTCCGTCAGTTGGGTGGAAGGCCCGATTGTTGGGTGACGGTTGCCAGCGAACAAGTCGGTATGGCTCAAGACGCCTTGAAATAATTTTTCATTCGGGATTACCCATGCACCTGCCGCCACTCAAAGGCATCCTGGCTTTTGCCGTTGTCGCTCGCCTCGGCAGTATCAGCAAGGCGGCAGAGGAGTTGAATCTCACGGTATCGGCGGTGAGCCACCAGATCACCGGCCTCGAAACCATTCTCGGCTGCAGGCTTTTTGACCGATCGTCGCGCGGCCTGACGCTGACTGCGGTCGGCGGGCGATACGAGCGCGACATCAAGGGTGCGCTCGCGCTGATGGCCAGCGCCGCTCAAAATGCCCGGTCTGCGGAAGGCGCGGAGGTACTTCGCATCCACCTTGCCCCGACATTTGCAAGCTTGTGGCTGATGCCCCGGCTGCCGGCTTTCCGTGCCGAACATCCCGACATACGCGTCCAGCTGTCTGCCACCCACACCAACTCCGATTTTTCACGCGGGGATGTGGACATTGACGTGAGGTATGGCGCGGTTCACTGGAGCGGTCTGCATGTCGAAACTCTTTTTGTGGAGGAGATCATGCCGATGATCAGCCCGCGCCTGAAGGAGCGGCTTGAGATACGCAGCCCGGAAGACCTGGTGCAACAGGATCTGATCTTCTCTGACATCAATCTGGTGCAATGGCCCAGATGGTTCGCAGCCCACGGGGTGCCACTGAGCCCGAGCAGCTATGCGCTGAGTTTCGACAGAACGTACATGGTGATCGACGCGGCAATACAGGGGCTTGGCATTGCGCTGGACAGTAACAAGATGGCTGAAGCGGCCTTGCAACGCGGTGATCTGGTGCCCGTGTTTTCCGACGAGAAGGCGATTCAGGTTCATGCTCACCATCTCGTTTACCCCAAGCCCCACGGTCAATGGAGCAGAGTCATCAAGTTCACGCAATGGCTTCGCAAGGAAGTTGGCAAGACCGGCGTTGCCTGAAACGCTACGATTGCGCGTGAATTGCGCGTGAATAAATCCGCGCTTCCTGAAGTAAATTAACTAGCGACTGACGCCATGACACGCCACCCCAAGTCGAACCGTTACACCCAAGTTTTCGTCATAGTCGCACTCAGCGTCGTCGCCTTGTGCGCTCAGGCCGCACCGGCCAATTGGCAGGACGACCTGCAGCCCCTCGCTGCGGGCGACTGGAGCCCCGAACGTGCTGCCCATTTGCTCGAGCGCGCCGGCTTTGGCGGCACGCCGGCCGAAGTCGCCCGCTTCGCTGCGATGTCGTCGCGCCAGGCCGTGCAGACGCTGGTGCGCTATCAGCGCATTGCCAACCCCTTGCCGCCGTTT
>JANOOO010000460.1:0-1512 GCA_031421375.1 Polaromonas sp. | reverse complement strand
CTGCAAGGGCGCGAAGTGCTGGTGCTGGAAGCCGCCAAGGGCATAGGCACCGGCACCAGTTCACGCAACAGCGAAGTCATTCACGCCGGCATCTATTACCCGCGCGGCTCGCTCAAAGCGCGTCTGTGTGTTGAGGGCCGGAGCGCGCTCTACGCCTACTGTGAGGAGCGCGGCGTGGCTTATCGCCGCTGCGGAAAACTGATCGTCGCGACCAGCGAAGCGCAGCGCGGCCAGCTCTTGCGCATTCAGGCGGCTGCCGCTGCCAACGGCGTTCATGACCTGCGCCTGCTCAGCGCTGATGAAGCGCGCGGCATGGAGCCATCGCTGCGCTGCGTGGCTGCTTTGCATTCGCCCAGCACCGGCATCATCGACAGCCACGCGCTGATGCTCTCGTTTCAAGCCGACATCGAGAATAGGGGCGGTGTTGTAGTACTAAATACGGCTGTAGCCCAATGGGAACGGGCGCACGAAGCTATAAAAATAGTAGCGAGTGACGGCACGGAAATCGAGGCGGGCGTGGTGGTCAATTCGGCTGGCCTGCACGCTCCGATGCTGGCCGGTCGCCTCAAAGGGCTGGATGCGGCATGGGTGCCCCGCGCACGCTTTTGCAAAGGCAATTACTTCTCGCTGTCCGGCCGCTCGCCGTTCAGCCGCCTGATTTACCCGGTGCCTGAAGAAGCCGGTCTGGGTGTGCATCTGACGCTTGATCTGGGTGGCCAGGCGCGCTTTGGGCCTGACGTGGAATGGGTCGATGACGCTGAAGATGTTCGGGTTGATCCGGCGCGCTCTGATGGGTTTTATGCCGAGATCCGTAAATACTGGCCGGCGCTGCAAGACCACAGCCTGCTGCCGGCCTACGCGGGAATTCGCCCCAAAACCAGCGGGCCAGGCGAGAGCGCCGCCGACTTCATCATCCAGGGGCCGCTGGAGCACGGCGTGCCGGGGCTGGTCAATTTGTTCGGTATTGAATCGCCGGGGCTGACCAGCGCACTGGCCATCGGCGATTTGGTGACCAGCTTGTTGCCGCGATAAGCGGGGTGTTAATTGCAGTTCCAGATCGTTCGTGAACGCGAAGGCGAAGCGCGGACAGTACAGACGTACGGCTAGCGAAGCCGACAAAGTGCACGGATGATCTGGGGCTGGAATTATTGCGCGGCCCAGCCGCCGTCCATATTCCAGGCGACGCCGCGCACGTTGTTGCCGGCTGGTGAGCAAAAGAAAACCGCCAACGCCCCGAGTTCTTCAGGTGTGGTGAATTGCAGCGACGGTTCTTTCTCGGCAAGCAGCTTTTTGACCGCGTCGGCATTGCTTGCTTCACCTGCCGCAACCCGCGCATCGATTTGCTTTTGCACCAGCGGCGTCAACACCCAGCCGGGGCAAATGGCGTTGCAGGTCACGCCGCTGGTGGCGTTCTCCAGAGCCGTGACTTTCGTGAGCCCAACCAGCGCATGTTTGGCAGCCACGTAGGCCGACTTTTCACTTGACGCGACCAGCCCGTGGACCGAGGCGACA
>JANOOO010000459.1:0-2042 GCA_031421375.1 Polaromonas sp. | reverse complement strand
TTCCGTACCCGGTTGAATACAAGCATGGCAGCCGCAACAAGGCAGCCGACATTGCGGCGTGCGACGACATTCAACTCGCAGCGCAGGCCATGTGTCTGCAAGCCATGACGGGCCACGCCGTCACCGAAGGCGCGATTTTTTATGCGACATCCAAGCGTCGGCGCGTCGTGCCGATTACGGCGCAACTGTGCGCGCAGGTCGAGCAAACGGCCGTGGCCATCCGCCAGATGTTTGCCACCGCCACCTTGCCGCCCGTGCTGGGGGCCGAGCAAGCGGCCAGGCGCTGCAGGGCTTGTTCGTTGATTGAGCGCTGCCAGCCCCAAGCCGCGCGTGCGGATTTCGCTGCCGCACGCGCCGCGCTGTTTGACCCTGACGCATGAAGCGGTCTGACTGGGCGCTCGGGAGTTGTCGCAGCGGGGCTGCTAGCATTTAATCCAATGCCGAAACCTGATTGAAGGGGGAATATATGAATGCCGTATTCAAAGATATTGAAGCCCAAGTCCTTGCCTTGCCCGTGAGGGAACGCAAGGCGTTGATTGCCAGCCTGGTGGACAGCCTGGAGAGCGAATTGGACGATTCTCCCGAGGCCGTGGCGCATGCCTGGGACGAAGAAATTTCGCGTCGTATTGCAGATTGCGATGCCGGTCGCACCCAGGGCATTCCGCTCGAACAGGTGCAGGCAGAAATACAACTCCTGCTGCGTCAACATGCCAAGGCATGAGAGCTCTTTATCAACCTGCCGCTTTTGAAGAATTTCGGGAGGCGATCATTTGGTATGGCGAGGTGGCTGGTCTAAAACAGGCCGAGGCATTTGCTCGCGAAATTAGCGCCAAACTTGAATTGCTGAAGGATCACCCGCTGATCGGCACGCCAGGCGTTCGGGGCAGTCGGTGGATGCCGCTGAGCCGGTTCCCCTACACACTGCATTACAGGTTGGCTGGCGACGTGATTGACATCCTGGCCGTGGCCCATCAAAAACGTCGCCCTGGTTATTGGCGCAAGCGTTGATTCAGGCAAAGCCATGCAACTCCTCAACACCCTCTACATCACCACACCCGAAACCTATCTTCGGCTTGACAACGACACCTTGCGCGTTGAAGTCGAGCGGGAGACGCGGCTGCGTGTGCCGCTGCACCATTTGACGGCGGTGGTGTGTTTCGGCCATATCAACCTGTCTGCGCCGCTGATGCACAGGCTCGCCGGCGACGGCATTGCGCTGGTTCTGCTGAACGAGCATGGCCGCTTTCAGGCGCGGCTTGAGGGGGCGGTGTCTGGCAACGTGCTGCTGCGCCAGGCCCAATTCCAGCGGGCGGCGGATCCGGTGTTTGCGCTCGACATGGCGCGCGCCTGCGTTGCGGGCAAGATCAAAAACACCCGCCAGGTGCTGCAGCGCGGCGCGCGTGACGCCAGGAATGAAGACGAGATCAAGACGCTGACGCGGTTCGAATGCGCGCGGCCTGTAGGCGACTGGCAAGTTCGCCCGTCAGCGATGACGGGCGTGGATTGAAACATCATTTGCTCGTAGTCGTCGCCGTAGCTGCCGGCACATGGGTCATACGCTGGAGCAAGATGCCCACCCGAATATCGGAACGATGCGTATGGACAAGGGCCCATAACCGGCCCTCGGTGCTCGACAAATCGCGTGTCGCGTTGAGATTCGATGCCGCCCGCATGGCGGAAGACCTCATGGTTCCGTTGCGCCGGCAGTGGAAAGTCTGAAGGCGCAGTTTCTACTAATCGCCGAGTTGCCCCCGAAGGCGCAGCACGTGTTGACTGCCATCCTTCACACCTTCCCCGCCAGTTTCAGTGAAGCGCGCAGCGCGTCGTTAATGCGCGTCTGCCAGCCATCGCCGGTGGCGCGCAGAGCGGCCAGCACATCTGCATCGAGCCGAATTTTGACTGGCTCCTTGGTCAGAGCCGCCTTCGGTCTGCCGCGCAGCTTGGCCTGCAATGCGGCTGGCAAGCTGGTGAATGGAATTGCGCTTTGCGTGTCAGCCGCCGTCCACTCGGGGTTGACATCGTCTATCAATTCAGGTTTTGGA
>JANOOO010000458.1:0-9744 GCA_031421375.1 Polaromonas sp. | reverse complement strand
TTCAGCCCGTCGGCAAAACGCACCGGGTTGCGCAGGTGGCGCACCCAGTATTCCGGGTCAGTGAGCGTGTGTGCATCGACCGGCGCGCCGGTCAGGTTGGAGATGAACGTAAGCGTGGGTGGCCGCAAAGCGATGGTGCTGACGCGCGTGCGAAATTGATCGAGTACGCCGTCGAGCAAGCGCGAATGCGCGGCCACGTCGATGCGCAGACGGCGGCTCTCGACCGACTGCTGCGCCAGGCGCTGCTCCAGCTGCGAGATTGCATCGAGCGAGCCCGAAGCGATGCACAAATCAGGGCCGTTGATGGCGGCAATGTCGAGAGCCAGGCCCTCAATTGCCTGGCGCAATTCGGTTTCCGGCAAGTCCACCGAAAGCATGGCACCGGCTGGCACGGTTTCAAAAAGCTGGCCGCGCAGGAACACAACTGACAGCGCGTCCTCCAGCGACATCACACCAGCCAGACACGCTGCCGTGTATTCGCCGGCACTGTGCCCCATGACGGCGGCGGGCTTGATGCCCCAGCTTTCCCACAGTTTGGTGAGCGCGTATTCGAGCGTGAACAAAGCGGTCAGCGCGTAGGTCGGCTGCTCCAGCTTGCGTGCAGCGGCTGCATCCTGCGCATTGGCATCAAACATGACGGCGCGCAAATCAGGCGGCACGCCGGGCGGCATCGCAGAGAAGCAGGCATCAACCGCCTGAAGGAAAGCAGGCTGGGCCAGCAACTCGTGCCCGGCACCGGGGTATTGCGCGCCGCCGCCCGCAAACATCATCACGACAGCAGGCTGGCCGGGTGCGGCCTGAGCGGTGGCGGCACGCACATTGCCCTTGCCTTCAAGCGCGGTTTGCAGCCCGGCGATATCGCGCGCGACCAGCGCGCAGCGGTGATCGAAAGCCTTGCGGCCCACCTGCGTGGTGTAGGCAGCATCGGCTAAGCGCAGCGAAGCCGGCGCTTGGGCTAGATACTCGCGCCACTTTGCTTTGAGGTTTTGCAGCGAAGCCGGCGTGCGCGCCGACAGCGTCAGCACCTGCCAGCCACCGTCATCGCCTACCCGATCACCCGAAGCTGGCGCCTCTTCAACAATGACGTGCGCGTTGGTGCCGCCTACGCCAAGCGAATTGACTGCGGCGCGCCGCGCCTGCGTGCCGCGTGGCCAGGGTTTGGCTTGATTTACCACGTAAAACGGCGTCTTCGCAATGTCGAATCGACTGTTCGGCTCGCTGAAATTGAGGCTGGGCGGAATCAACCCGTGCCGCAGTGCCAGAGACACCTTGATGAGCGATGCTGCACCAGCAGCCGTGTCGAGGTGGCCAATATTGGTTTTGAGCGAGCCGATGCCGCACGAGGCCGGAGCAGCTGCGCCGTAAGCCTGCGTCAACGCAGCGATCTCGATCGGGTCGCCCACTGGCGTGCCGGTGCCATGCGCTTCGATGTAGCTCACCGTGGCCGGATCGACACCCGCCACAGCCAGCGCCTCGACTGCCGCACTGGCCTGCCCATCCACACTCGGCGCCAGATAGCCCGCCTTTTGATAGCCATCGTTGTTGACGGCCGAGCCGCGAATCACCGCGTAGATGTTGTCGCGGTCGCGGATGGCGTCAAGCAGCCGTCGCAGCACGACCATTGCCGCCCCGCTGCCGAACACCGTGCCGTTGGCGTTCTCGTCAAACGCCCGGCAGTGGCCGTCGGGCGACATGATCTCGCCGTCGGCGTATTGATAACCGTGCCGGTGCGGCAGTTCAATGCTGACCCCACCGGCCAGCGCCATATCGCACTCGCCAGACAGCAAACTTTGCGAGGCCACATGCACCGCAACCAATGAGGTTGAACAGGCGGTTTGAATTGACATGCTCGGGCCTTTGAGGTCGAGCAGGTAGGACAGGCGCGTCGTCAAAAAATCTTTGTCGTTGCCGGTATGCCGCAGCAAAAACAGGCCCATCGACTTGACCAGTGCCGGGTTGGTCAGCAGGTTGTAGGGCAAATACGCCTGCATGCCGCAGCCGCCGAACACGCCGATGGAGCCGTTGAACGACTCTGGCATGTGGCCCGCGTCTTCAAGCGCTTCCCAGGCGCATTCGAGAAAGTGGCGGTGCTGCGGGTCAAGCACAGATGCATCGCGTTTGCTGAAGCCGAAAAAATCGGCATCGAACATTTCCATGTCGGGCAGCACCAGGCTGGCGCGCACGTAGTCGGGGTCTTGAAGCTGAGCCTCGCTGACACCGGCGGCGCGCAGCTCGCCCTCGCTCATCCACTGCGTGGCTTCTTTGCCCGCCGCCAGCAATGACCACAGTTCAGCTGCCGTGCGGGCCGCCGGAAAGCGACCGGCCAGCCCGACGATGGCAATGCTGCCTGCGTCGAGATCGTCAGAATTAACGACCATTTGAAACTTCCTCCAGAGCGACGGGTGCAGCATGTACGCTAGTGCGCAAACGCATGGCGCGCCGCGCGCTTGCACGGCTTTGCCCTTCCGACACGGCACTTGGGGCTGCGCTGCCGCTGCCACTCAAGTGGGCAGCCAGCGCGCGCACTGTCGGCAGGCGGAACATGTCGGTAATCGAAACCTCGCGGCCCGTGGCCTCACGCAGCCTGCGCTGCACCTGAATCACCAGCAGCGAGTGGCCGCCAAGATCGAAGAAGTTGTCGGTGCGGCCAACCTGGGCCAGACCCAGCACGTCTTGCCAAAGCCCGGCAATTACCCCTTCCATCGCGCTGTCCACCGCACCATAAGTTGCGCCTTCCGCAGAGCTTTCCGGTGTCGCCTGGACCCATACCGGCGAGGCGACAGCCGCGCTGGCTCGCTCCGGCAAGGCGCGCCTATCGACCTTGCCGTTGGGCATCATCGGGAACGAGGCCAGGCTCATGACACTGCGCGGAACCATGACCTCGGGTAGCGTTTTGGCCAGTGCCTGACGCAGGGCGTCGGTGTCCAGCGTATGCCCGGCATTTGCCGTCACATACGCAGCCAGCGACTGCTCGCCCGAGGCATCGCCCCGCGCGACCACCACGGCCTGCCGCACGCCGGGCTGGCTGGCGAGCGCGTTTTCAATCTCACCCAGCTCAATGCGGTGACCGCGAATCTTGACCTGGTGGTCAATGCGGCCTAGAAATTCGAGCGCACCATCGGGGTGTCGGCGCACCAGATCACCAGTGCGGTAAAGCTTGCCAGAACCGTCTGCCGAATCGATAAAGCGCTCAGCCGTGAGCTCGGGCCGCTCCAGGTAGCCACGCGTGACGCCGGCACCACCGATCAGCAACTCACCCGGCAACAGCGCCGGGCATTCGAGCCCACCGGGCGTAAGCACGCAGAGCCTTGTATTGGCAATGGGTGCCCCAAGCGGCACAAACTCGCCCATGTCGGCCAGATCGCAGCAGGTGGACCAGACCGTGGTTTCAGTCGGGCCGTACATGTTGAGCACGCTGCCCGGAACCAGCGAGCGGAGTTGCCTTGCCAAATCAAGTGGCAGCGCTTCGCCGCCGACCAGCAGCGCCGACAGGCCGGACAGCGCAGCGCGACCTTCGGCGTCAGCCACCAGCATCGACGCCATTGACGGCGTGCATTGCAGATGCGTCACACCTTGAGCGCTGATTTGCCCGGCGACCGATGCCGGGCCGCTTGCGACGGATGCACCGCGTGAGGCATCCATCAGTTGCTGCAAGTCCAACAGGTGCGCCAGCACCGTGTCGGGGGCAATGCCGAAGTCAATCAGGCAGGCGATCTCACTGACGCCGATGGACTTGAGTTTTTCGACGAGTGGCAGGCAACGCTCCGGAGTGCCGAACAGGGCGCTGGTGCCGTAGTAACGGTTGAAGGCGTGGTCGAGCAAGGCGTCCATGTCTTCGGCTGACAACTCCTCGGAGTTCATGATCTCCAGCGGCGTTTTTCCGTCGGCCTCGCCGCGCTGCACAAAGGTCGGGAAGCTCCAGGCGGCCTGCTTGATCAGATCGACAGAGCTGCGCAGATAGCCTTTCATCGGCTCGCGGACCGTCTCCCGCACGCTGTCCTCATCCTGCCCGATGAAGCTGTGCAGCATTACCGTGACTTCGCCCTTACCCGCATGGCCAGCCTGCCTCCAGGCGGCGTGATAAAGCTGAATCTTTCCGGCCAGCTCCTCCACGCTCTGACCCAGCAGGTGGGTCAGCAAATTGCAGCCCATCTGCCCAGCCTGCGCGAAAGTTTCAGGGTTGCCGGCAGCGGTCAGCCAGATCGGCAGCTCGGCCTGAATTGGGCGCGGCAGCGTCTGCACCTCGACCGGCTTGCCGACCGGGCCGGGAAAGGACACGGCCTCACCGCGCCAGAGTTTTCGCACCACCTCAATGTTGCTCATCATCTCGGTCTTGCGGTTAGCAAAGGCTTGCGGCGCGATGGCAAAGTCGTTGGGCTGCCAGCCTGCGGCGAAGGACACACCGACACGGCCTTCGGAGATGTTGTCCACAAAGGCCCACTCTTCAGCGACGCGAATCGGGTGATGCAGCGGCAGCACGCAGCTGCCCGCGCGAATTTTTATATTCAAGGTCACGGCGGCAATGGCTGCACTCGTCACCGCCGGGTTCGGGTACAGGCCACCGAAAGCGTGGAAGTGGCGTTCGGGCGTCCAGACGGCAGCGAAGCCGTTCGCGTCGGCAAACTTTGCACCCTCCATCAACAGGCGATAGCGGTCTTTGACTGAAGACGAATCAGCACTGGCGAAGTAGAAGAGGCTGAAATCCGGTCCGCTTTTGGCCTGGGCTGCGCCAGCGTGCCTGGAGTGCAGCACCACGCTCAAGCCGCGGCTGAGCGTCCAGCCGAGTTCGAGCACTGAAATATCAAACGACAGGCTGGTCACTGCCAGCCAGCGGCTGCCCGCTGCATGCGGCACGCGCGCCGTCATGCCGGCGAAAAAGTTCATCACATTGCGGTGCGTGACGACCACGCCTTTGGGCTTGCCGGTCGAGCCCGAGGTGTAGATGACGTAAGCGGCGCTGCAGGCTTCGACGCGCGGCAAACTGGGAGCAGGTGCGGGTGCGGGTGTGAATGCTGATGCTGATGCTGATGCTGATGCTGATGCTGGTGCAGCTTCGTCTTTATCGATCACAAAGACCCGGCTTGCCGGAAGGTCCAGCAGGCCCCGCACCGTGGCGTGCGTCATCACCAGCGGAGTCCTCGAGTCCTCAACCATGAAAGCGATGCGCTCGGTCGGGTAGTCCGGGTCCAGCGGCAAATAGGCGGCGCCGGCTTTCAAAATGGCCAGCAGGCCGACGATCAGGTCAGGCGTGCGCTCCATAAACAGCCCCACGATGTCGCCCGGGTTCACGCCCCGCGCGATCAGCCGGTGGGCGACGGCGGTCGAGGTTTCGTCGAGCTGTCGAAACGACACCTCTGCCCGGTTGAAGCAAACAGCCGGGTGGTCGGGCGTGCGCAGCGCCTGTGCAGCGATCACCGCATGGAACGTTGAGTCGGCAGCGAACGGCGTGTCGGTGGCATTGAGCGAGGCGATCAGATCTGCCTCTGAACGCGGCACAAGCGCTACGTCACAAACGCGGGTCGCCTCGTCGAAAGCGGCCAGCCAGGCAGCCAGATGCGCTGCCATGACCTCGACCGTCTCAAAGGCATAGACCGATTCGCTGGCAACGAGTTCGAGCTGCTCGCCCGCGCTATTGACCGTCAAAAGCAAATCAAGATCGTGCACTGGTGGCGTGGCGTCGAGGCACACGCCGATGCGGCCCAGATGGTGTACGCCAAGCGGCTTGCCGGCTAACCGAGACGGCAAATCGCGCGAGAACGGTCCGGCAGCGCGCACCTTGGCAATCTGCACATTGGCGCACTCGACGGCCTCAGCGGTGGTCGCCTGAGGCGAGGTGGCAAGCGTCAGGGGCACCCATGCAGACAGCCAGGCTTGCAGGGGCTCGGCTTGCTCGCGCAGCATGCTGCCGCAGTACTGGGCAGACACGCGCTCTCGCCCCGTCAATGCAGAGAGCCAGGCAAAAAAACCGGCGGTGGTTTGAGCGCCTGCACTGCGCAGGTTCAGGCTTGCGCGCAGCGTGCCCACAGCCAGCGGCGTGCCGCGCTGCGGGTAGCCAATCTCAATCGGCTCAAGCGAAGACAAGGCACGAATCCAGTGGGTCTCCCCCTTCGCAACCGACTGCGTGCGGGCGTCGAGAAGGCTTCGCAAATTTGCATCAATGGCAGGAAGAATCTGACCAGGCTGAAGCCCCAATACGGCAGTCTGACCGTGCCAGTCGGTGATGCCGCCGAGCACGATGTCGTCGGTCGCCGTTGCCACGCGCACTGAGCCGCCTTCCACAGCGAGCAAAGCTCCCGGTGGCTGAGAGGACGACTTGCGCTCCGCTCGCGCCGAGCCCACAGCCAGAACCCGGTCGCCGAGATAAATTTTGGCCCGCGCCAACGGGTTGGCGTAGTGGCCGAAATCAAGCCCGCGCACCAGATCGACCAACTCCTGCGCCGGGCGCTGGAAGTCAAGCGTGGCGAGCGCCGCCGGCCTGTCCTGCCGCGAAAAGTAGCTGCGTGCGCCGACCTGCGGCGTGAGCGTCAGCGCGCCTCGCCCAATGTCATCGACGATGGCGGTAAAGGTCGAAAGGGCAGCTTCGTAGCAGCGCGTATTCAGGCTCCACGCCGTATCCACACTTGATACCGGAAACGACGTTTGGCGAACAATGCGACCCGCATCGACGAGGGCTGTCATCTCGTGCCAGGTGATGCCGTGTACCTTTTCGCCCGCCATCAAGGCCCATGCGCTCGCATTCAGGCCGGCGTACTGCGGCAGCAGCGAGTCGTGGAAGTTGATCGCTAATTTGCCTGCGCGGGAGATCAGGCTGGCGGGCAGCATTTCCAGGTTGGCAACGCTGAAAAGGTAGTCAAAGTCGATACCGGGAAGTGCCAGATGAGCTGCATCTTGCATCGAGACAGACTTGATGCCTTTGGCCTGCGCCCAGGCGGCAATATCGGGGTTGACGGTTGCAACCGCCTTGATGGCGTGGCCCGCTTGCAGATAGGCGTCAGCGCAGGGCATCAGCAAGCTGCCATTGCCAACAAAAACGGCACAGGTGTGGACCATCGGGATCATCTCCAGCAATTAAATGGGGGTGGCGCGTTGCACCACTGCGACGCGGGCGCGATCGGGGCGCGCAAAGAAATGGGATTGACCCGACATGCCATGCCCCTTAAACGAAAGGCTTGTCACTCGCCGCGTGACCACGCACGGCTGCGGGTGTTGAACTGCCAGCGAAATCGAAATCCCAACAGGGGCAGCGACCGGCATCACCCAGAGGGCAGGTGCCGGGCTCGCGTCAGCTGGCAAAACGGCACGAAACACGCCGACGCGACTTGCCTCAAAACTCACGCGCGGATTCGCGGTGGACAGACCCGTGCCTCGTGCCTTCCAGAATGCTTCGAGCGCTGTCCACAGAAAGAAAAAATGCGCCTGCGATTGGGCTTCGGGTTCACACGTTGATGCAGCAGACCCGAAACCATCAGGCTGGGTAAAAAAACGTGACAGCAACCCCAAGTCACCCCGCATCGCGCTGTGCGCTTCAATGTCCACGCCCAACAGACCTTCCCGCCAAAGGGCAAAAACGACTGCTTGCCGCGTGTGCGCATGGCTAAAACCAATGCCACTGCAGCGCGGATGAATCAGCGTTGGCCTGCCCCCCGGCTCACTTGAAAAAGCCAGCGCGGCTGGCATGAGGTTCAGCTCTTCGCCCAACGCGATACGGCGCAGCGCATGCGCCAAAACGTAGGCCAGCCGATCTTGCTGCAGACGAAATGTTTGAGCGCGCGCCAGCTCAAGCGAATCGAGAAGCGTCTCAAACTCCCGCCACTGCGCCTCGGCAAAATCCGCAGGGCTTGCGATCCAGACTTGAACAAAAGGTGCTTGCATCAAACGCAAAACTTTCATGAAAACCAGCCCGCCCACGCCGGGTGGGCGCAGAGAGAGGGACTCTGAAAACAATGGCCTCGCAATGAAACGTTACGTAACCAAGCCGCAACATTTGTAGGAGTGACGCACCTTGAAAAGACAGCTTTTCCCCCGCTCCAGTCCTGCTAAAAAGTGCCAATTTTTTTGACACTGCTTCTCAAGAGAAAGTGTCGGGGCACACGTCTGTGGGGGGTGTAGGACGTAACGGACTGTCCTTGGCAGATTCCAGACCCAATCGACGCACGCGGTGCTTTGTTACAGCGTTGGGTGGGCGTGAGCGACTAAACGTCCTGTGGAATGGCGCAAGTTCGCGTGGCTGCCAGATGGCCAGGGAGGCGCACCTTTGCGGAGGCAACGGTGATGCGCTCCAAAACGCCGCGAGCGCCCGCAGCGCGAATCGCCGGCGAGCGGCGAGCGATCAGCGCAACGAATTCAGCCGACCCAGCGGCGCGCGTTGCGCCAGAGGGTCATCCAGGGGCTGAGTTCGTCGGGCTTGCCGCCGGACCAGCTCATCTGGATATTGCGAAACACCCGCTCGGGGTGCGGCATCATGGCGGTGAAGCGGCCGTCGGCGGTGGTGACAGCCGTGAGCCCGCCCGCGCTGCCGTTGGGGTTGACGGGATAGGCGTCGGTGGCCTTGCCGTGGTGATCGACGAAGCGCATCGCTGCAAGCACGCCATCGGCGTCGCCACGCTGCGAGAAGTTGGCGTAACCCTCGCCGTGAGCCACGGCAATCGGCAGGCGGCTGCCCGCCATGCCACTGAAAAAGAGGCTGGGCGATTGCAGCACTTCAACCAGACAGAGGCGTGCCTCGAAACGCTCACTGCGATTGGTGGTGAAGCGCGGCCAGGCCAGGGCACCGGGGATGATGTCGGCGAGCTCGGCAAACATCTGGCAGCCGTTGCATACGCCGAGGCCGAAGGTGTCGGGCCGCGCGAAAAATGCCTTGAACTGGTCCGCAAGCACGGCGTTGAAGGTGATGGAACGCGCCCAGCCGATGCCTGCGCCCAATGTGTCGCCGTAGCTGAAACCGCCGCAGGCCACCACACCGATGAAATCGGCCAGGTTGGCGCGGCCAGTTTGCAAGTCAGTCATGTGAACGTCGCAAGCGTCAAAGCCGGCGAGCGTGAATGCGTAGGCCATCTCAACATGCGAGTTGACGCCCTGCTCGCGCAGGATGGCGACTTTGGGGCGGGTAAGCAGCAAGGCGGGGGCGGGGAGGCCCTCACCCCAGCCCTCTCCCGGAGGGAGAGGGAGAGGGAGCAATACCGAGCCCGAATTGCTCCCTTGTCCCTCTCCCCGGGGGGGAGGGAGTGATACCAAGCCCGAATTGCTCCCTCGCCCCTTTGGGGAGAGGGCGGGGGTGAGGGGCTGCTCTAGCGCAAGCGTCGAGATTAATTCGCTCGAAAGTGCAACATGCAAACCCGGGTCCGCCAACTCACCCACCGCCGCATGCTCCGCATCGGCACAAGCCGGATTGTCCCGCTGCTGGCAAATCTTCCAGCTTACCGAATCCCAGACCTGATGCAAATCGCGCAGGCTGGCCGTGAAAACCGCCTTGGTGTCGCGCCAGACTTGCACCTCGCCTTTACCCACATTGAGCGGCGCATGCGCAGGCCGGGTTTTGCCGACAAAGTGGCTGAAGGCCGACAGCCCGTGCTCGCGCAGTGTCTGCATCACGTCGCCCCTAGCGGCGGTGGCGACCTGAATCAGCACGCCGAGCTCTTCGTTGAACAGGGCTTTAAGCGTCAATTCTTCGCGCCGCGCGCCAACCTGGCTCGCCCAGTTCTTGCTATCGCCCATGTCCATGCGGCTGTCTGAAATGCCGTCGCC
>JANOOO010000457.1:0-1847 GCA_031421375.1 Polaromonas sp. | reverse complement strand
TCAGCCCGGCGCGGCCCCTGCATCCAGCACCTGCTGCAACTCGCCGCTCTGGTACATCTCCATCATGATGTCCGAGCCGCCGATGAATTCGCCCTTGATG
The DNA here is from genome assembly GCA_031421375.1 of Polaromonas sp. Classification (GTDB taxonomy): domain Bacteria; phylum Pseudomonadota; class Gammaproteobacteria; order Burkholderiales; family Burkholderiaceae_C; genus Polaromonas. The sequence goes on along the minus strand of JANOOO010000457.1, from coordinate 1,747 downwards.
TAGAGCTGCGGAATCGTCGGCCAGTTGCTGAATTCCTTGATGCCGTGGCGAATGTCTTCGTCTTCCAGCACATTGACGGTGGCTGGCTTGGTCACGCCGCAGGCTTTCAAAACCTGGATGGCCTTGCCGGAGAAGCCGCACATTGGAAACTGCGCTGTGCCCTTCATGAAAAGAACGACATCGCTGGATTTGACGATCTGCTCAATGCGCTGCTGGGTATCAACTTCGGTATTCATGGTGACTTCCTTTTGGTGAGATGCAATTGATCGGGTGCGCGCCCGTCGCGCTGCGCGGCCCCTGCCTGCGCCCGCCGCTCCCGATGACACAAATCGCACTCCGGATTATCCCGCGCTTTGCAGCGGACGTTTCGCTGCCGCCGTGCATGCCACCGCTACGGCAGGTCTATCGGGGCCGGTGCGCCGGGCGATGCGACTTCACGCAGGCGAGGGTATCCACTGGCCGCCGGTACAGCGCTCATGCCCAGCCAGATCGCGGCGTGACTCGATCTGCCCGAACCCGCGATGGGTCAGCAGCGCATGAACAGCCCCAGCCTGATCGTGGCCGTGCTCAAGCAACAGCCAGCCGCCTGCGCGCAAGTGCGTGGGCGCGCCAGCGATGATTTTTTGCAGATCGTTCAGGCCCTCGATGCCCGCCGCCAGCGCAGCAAGCGGCTCATGTTTCAACGCAGCCAGATGGTGATCCGCACTGGCGATGTAGGGCGGGTTGCTGACGATCAAATCGAATGGCCCGCTGACTCGATCAAACCAGTCACTGAGGCGAAATTCGACTGCGGGCCAGCCAACTTGCCGTAGTCGGGCATGGTTAGCCTGCGCCACGTCCAGCGCCGCCGTACACGCGTCGGTAGCCAGAATGCGGGTGTGGGCGCTCGCGCCCGCCAGTTGCGCGGCAATCGCCAGTGCGATGGCACCGCTGCCACAACCCAGATCGAGAACGCGCCTCTCCGCATCGGGTTGCGAAATAGCTTTCGGGGGCCAGGCGCGCAGCCGTTCCAGCGCCCAGTGCACCAGCGTTTCGGTGTCGGGCCGTGGAATCAGCACGCGGGTATCGACGTGCAGCGTCAAACCGAAAAATTCTTTGCTGCCGACGATGTAGGCCAGCGGTTCACCCGCGGCACGGCGCAGGCAAAACTTATCGAAAGCGGCGGCGGCCTCAGGCGTCAGCGCATCGTCATCGTGCGCCAGCAACCAGGCTCGGTCGGTATCGGGCCGACCCAGCGCATGCAGCAGCAGCAGTTGCGCGTCAAGCCGCTCCACCGCACGCGCGTGCGCGCAGACCAGCGCATCGGCGAGGTTCATGACGCGAGGCTCCTGGTGCGTGTCGCGCAGCGGCAGTTGCTATAAAAATAAGAGCTGCTTGCGCCCGCTGGTGTTGGGCTAAACGGCATTTTTATCATCAATGGCAAGCCTTCTCAAACCTGACCGGCCGATTCCAGCTCGGCAATCTGCTCGGCACCACGCGCCACCTGCAGCGCCAGCAGCACATCGCCCAAATCGCCTTCCATGATTAGCGCCAGCTTGTACAGCGTCAGGTTGATGCGGTGATCGGTCAGGCGGCCCTGCGGGAAGTTGTAGGTGCGGATGCGGTCGCTGCGGTCGCCGCTGCCGACCAGGCCCTTGCGTAGCGCGGCGTCTTTGGCGGCGCGCTCGGAGCGGTCTTTTTCATGGATGCGCGCCGTCAGCACCTTCAGCGCCTGCGCCTTGTTGCCGTGCTGGCTGCGGCCCTCCTG
>JANOOO010000456.1:0-2886 GCA_031421375.1 Polaromonas sp. | reverse complement strand
CTCGGGCCGCTGACGAACCCGGCGGGCGCGCCCCACATTTTGATGGGCGTGTTCCATGCAGACCTGGTCGGCATCCAGATACGCGCACTGCAGCGCCTCGGTGCCGAGCATGCGCTGGTGGTGTACGGCAAAGACGGCATGGACGAGATCAGCCTGGGTGCGGGCACATTGGTCGGTGAGCTGAAGAACGGCGAGATCAGCGAATACGAAATTCACCCCGAAGACTTCGGCCTGCCGATGGCCAGCAACCGCACGCTGCGCGTCGAGACGGCCGAGCAGTCGAAAGCCATGCTGCTCGGCGTGCTGGGCAACCAGAGCGGTGCGCCGCGCGACATCGTGATCCTCAATGCCGGGGCGGCGCTGTATGCGGCGAACGTGGTGGCGTCAATGGAGCAGGGCATCGCGCTGGCGCGGGTGGCGATTGAATCGGGAGCGGCTAAGGCCAAGCTGGCGCAGTTACTGGCGGTGTCGGGCGCGACCCGATAAGACTACTTGCCGTAGGCCCGGCGCATCCTGGTAACAATATTGAATGCCTGTCCGTCACCATCATTGCGAGAACTTTGAGAAAACATGTCCGACATCCTGACCCAAATCGTCGCCGTCAAGCGCCATGAAATCGCCGCCGCGAAAGCCCTCAAACCGCTGGCCGCGATGCGCGCCGATGCCGAATCGCGCATGCAAACCCGCGACTTCGTCGGCGCGCTGCGTGCCAAAGTTGCCGCTGGCCAGCCGGCGGTGATTGCCGAAATCAAAAAAGCCAGCCCATCCAAAGGCGTGCTGCGCGCCGACTTCATCCCGGCCGACATCGCGCAAAGCTATGCCGAGGGCGACGGAAAAATCGGCGCGGCCTGCTTGTCGGTGCTGACCGACAAGGACTTTTTTCAGGGTAGCGCCGAATACCTCAAGCAGGCCAGGGCCTCGTGCAGCCTGCCGGTGCTGCGCAAGGATTTCATGATCGACGCCTACCAGATTTACGAGTCGCGCGTGATGGGTGCCGACTGCATTTTGCTGATCGCCGCCTGCCTCGATGACGCGCAAATGAAGGATCTGGAAGCGCTGGCCCTGTCGCTTGACATGGCGGTGCTGGTCGAGGCGCACGATGCCGCCGAAGTCGAGCGTGCGCTCCGGCTCAAGACGCCGCTGATCGGGGTTAACAACCGCAATTTGAAGACCTTTGAGGTGTCGCTGGACACCACGCTCGGCCTGATCGGCGGCGTGCCCGCTGACCGCATCCTCGTCACAGAGTCGGGCATTGCGACGCCGGCCCACGTGCAGCGCTTGCGGGCTGCCGGGGTCAACACGTTTCTGGTCGGCGAGGCGTTCATGCGCGCCGAAGATCCAGGCTTGGCGCTGGCGCAGTTGTTCGGCGCTCGAAGGAGCGCATGACGCCATCGCTGTTCGATGAGCCGGCCGGAGGCGCTGACCAATCACTACTGCCGGGCTCGGCTCCGACGGACCGGCTGAGCCGTGCGGACCTGTCCGACTGGCCGGTCGCAGCGGGCTGGCGCGACCTTGTCGATGCGTTTTTCGCCGATAGCGACGGACGGAAATTGCTCGGCTTTCTCAACGGGCGTCTCGCTGAGGGCGCAGTCGTGTACCCGCCCCAGCCGCTTCGCGCGCTGCAGCTCACGCCGCCGGAGAGCGTGCGCGTCGTCATCCTGGGGCAGGATCCTTATCACGGCCCCGGTCAGGCCGAAGGGCTGGCATTTTCGGTGGCACCGGGTGTGGCCATGCCGCCTTCGCTGCGCAATATCTTCAAGGAATTACAGCGCGATCTCGGCATGCCGCTGCCAACTTTTCCCAAACCAGGCGGCAGTCTGGTGCGCTGGGCAGAGCAAGGCGTATTGCTGCTCAATACCTGCCTCACAGTGGAAGCCGGGCGACCAGCCAGTCATGCAAAACAGGGCTGGGAAACCTTGACCGACGCGCTGATTCGGCAAGTTGCCGGGTTATCTCGACCTGTTGTTTTTATGCTGTGGGGCGCGCATGCTCAAAGCAAACAGGGGCTGATTGACACCGCGCGCAACCTCATCTTGACGGCCAACCACCCATCGCCCCTTTCGGCATTGCGCGCACCGCTGCCATTCATCGGTTGCGGTCATTTTTCGGCTGCGCGCAATGCTGCCGGAAGCCCCCCAATCTCGTTTTAGTTGCTATCGTTTTCAGAGCTTCCTGCGCACGTGGGTATTGGGACGAGTGCGAATTACATTCAGGGTTCAGGTGAGCGTCGGCGAGCCTGCTTGCTCCCGCCATTGGCCGGTCTCTTGGCATGCCGAAACCATGGCATAATCCGAGGTTCGCTTGAAGGATGGGTGCCCGAGTGGCTAAAGGGGGCAGACTGTAAATCTGTTGGCTAACGCCTACGCTGGTTCGAATCCAGCCTCATCCACCAGATTTTTACGCCTGACTGTCGGGAAAATCCAGGTTTTTCGGACGGCGAAATTGATTTTTGAAGAGCTGCGCGGGAGTAGTTCAATGGTAGAACCCTAGCCTTCCAAGCTAATGACGCGGGTCCGATTCCCGTCTCCCGCTCCATGGTTGACGCTCTCGTTGCTGTGGGGGCGCTCCAGTCAGGTTGACAAGTTGTATTGAATTTCGGCCCATTTGGCTCAGTGGCAGAGCACTCCCTTGGTAAGGGAGAGGTCGCGGGTCCGATTCCCGCAATGGGCACCAGGTTTTGCAGAGGCGGCGCACGCGTGTATGTCGGTTCGCATGCGGTGTGTCGGCTCCCATGCGGTGCAACGATCCGCATGATGTTTATGGTTTTGTAACTCTTTATATATTTCTGGAGTTGAAAATGGGAAAAAGCAAATTCGAGCGGACCAAACCGCACGTCAACGTTGGCACCATCGGCCACGTCGATCACGGCAAGACCACCTTGACCGC
>JANOOO010000455.1:0-1613 GCA_031421375.1 Polaromonas sp. | reverse complement strand
GGCTTCGCACACCTGCAACAAAAAGCCGCAGGCCAGCGCTTCGTCGGCGCGCATCAATTCGGCCAGCAGCAGCATGCGTTTGACACGGGACGCGTCCCATGCATTGACCAGCCGCGCCAGATTCGTCATCGACAAACAGTTGCCCAGCGTCTTGGCAATCGGCACGCCGAAGCGTGAGGCGGGAGTCGCAATGCGAAAGTCGCAGGCTGTGGCAATGGCCAGGCCGCCGCCGATGGTCCAGCCATCAATCACGGCGACGGTCGGCATCGGCAGTGATTCGATCAGACCAATGCCGTGGTCGATTTGCCGCTCGTAGGCCACGCCGTCGTCGCCGCTTTTGAAGGCGGCAAACTGCGCAATGTCAGTGCCAGCTACAAAGGCTTCGCCGCCCGCGCCACGAAAGGTGACAACGCGAACGCTGCTGTCGCAGACAAGCTGTTTGCAAATCGCCGCGAGCTGTTCGTACATCGCCCAGGTCATCGCGTTGCGTGCCTGCGGGCGATCAAACACGACAGCGGCAACGCCGGCAGCAATCGTCAGGTGAACTGCGCCTTCGGTGCTCATGCGGTGAACGCGCCTTGCGCGCGCAGAGTTGATTGTTCGCCTGCATCGATGCCCAGTTCAGCCAGCACCTCGGCAGTGTGTTCGCCCAGCAGCGGCGGATGGCGGCGCACCTGTTGCGGCGTGCCCGAGAGCTTCACGGCGAAACCAATATTGGGCACTTTGCCTTCGACCGGGTGATCAATTTCCATACGCATGTTGCGCGCCTTGGCGTGCTCGCTGCCAAAGGCTTCGGGGTAGCTGAGGATGGGCCCGGCCGGTATGCCGGCGTCGAGCAGCGTGCTGACCCAGTAGTCCTTGGCTTGCTGCCGAAACGTGACTTCAAGTTCATATTCGAGCGCCGGGCGATTGGCGAGTCGCAATGAAATCGTTGAGAAACGGGCGTCGTCAAGCAGCTCCGTGCGGCCCAGCAAGGTACACAGCTGCACCCACAGCTTCTGGTTATTGGCGCCCATCACGAAGTGTCCGTCGGAACACGCCATCGCCTGATACGGCGCAGTCATTTTGTTCGACGTGCCGAGAGGCTCAGGCGCACGGCCGGTGCCCCAGTAATCGCAAATGTCCCAGACCGAAAAAGCCAGTGCCGAGTCAAACAGCGATGCATCGACATGTTGTCCCTGCCCGCTTTTTTGCGCGCCGATGTAAGCCGATAGCGTGGCATACACCGCGAACAGTGCGCAGCCAATATCGGCCACCGGCACCCCGGCCTTCACAGGCGGGCCATCGGGGTAGCCTGTCACGCTCATGATGCCGGACATGGCCTGCGCCATCAAATCGAAACCAGGCCGGTCGGCCCACGGACCGCTCTGGCCGAAGCCCGAGATGCTGGTGTAGATCAGTTTCGGATTGATCGCGGCGACAACCTCGTAGCCCAGGCCCAGGCGCTTCATCGCGCCGGGGCGGTAGTTTTCTAACAGGATGTCGGCGTCCTTCACCATGCGCAGCAGCACGCCTCGCCCCGCCTCGGTCTTGAGGTTCAGCGTGACGCTGCGCTTGTTGCGGTTCATGTTCAGAAAACCCAGCGAGTCATCGCCCTTCATCTTGAAGCCCAT
>JANOOO010000454.1:0-4265 GCA_031421375.1 Polaromonas sp. | reverse complement strand
ACGGCATTTACTTCATCATGGTGACGATGGCGTTTGCGCAGATGGTGTTTTATCTGTTCTTCGACAACAAGGTGCTCGGCGGCTCGGATGGCCTGTACATCAACTTCAAGCCGAGCGCCGCTGTCTTCGGCTGGGTGCCGTTTGACCTCGACAACAAGCTGACGCTCTACTACGTCACGCTGGCTGCCCTGCTGGGGGTGTATTTCTTTTTGCGCCGCCTGCTGTGGAGCCCGTTTGGCCGGGCACTCGCTGGCATCCGCGTCAATGAGCACCGCATGCGCGCGATGGGTTTCGCCACCTTCGGCTACAAGCTCGCAGCCTTCACGCTGGCTGGCAGCCTGGCCGGCCTGGCCGGCTATCTGTGGGGCGTGCAAACCGGCTACATCAACCCCGAGCTGATGGGCTTTCACATGAGCGTACACGCCATCATGATGGTGATTCTGGGCGGTATGGGCAACTTTGCCGGGGCCATCGTCGGCGCGTTTGCGTTTGAATATTTGCTGCATTTGTTCAAGGACTTGCCGCAAGTCGATTTGTTTTTCGGTAGTGTTAATTTGGGCAAGCACTGGCAATTGTGGATGGGGCTGTTCATCGTGCTGCTGGTGTGCTTTGCGCCGCGCGGCATTTTGGGTCTGACTGAAAAGTTGACCAGGCGCAACAAGGCATCCGATGAGTGAAGCTGAGATTTTGCTCAGCTGCAGGGGGTTGACCAAACGATTTGGTGGGCTGGTTGCCGTCAGCGATGTGTCGCTTGATCTGCTGCGCAACCAGATCCACGCAGTGATCGGCCCCAACGGCGCTGGCAAATCGACGCTGACAAATTTGCTGTCGGGCGACGTCCGGCCGACTGCGGGAACGGTCATGCTTGGGCGGCGCGATGTGACGGGCTGGAGCGCGGAAAAAGTCTCGAAGCAGGGCCTGGGACGCAGCTACCAGAAGACCCACATCTTCCTGCCCTTCAGCGTGGCGGAAAACGTGCGCCTGGCGGCTCAGTCGCGCCAGCCGCAGGCTGCAAGCTGGTTTACAATTGCTACAGATTTCGTAGCTGTATGTGCCCGTGCAGATTGGGCTATCGAGCTATCAGGCTTAAAAAAAAGGGCAAAAAGCATCGCCAGCACCCTCAGCCATGGCGAGCAGCGCCAGCTGGAGATTGCGATGACGCTGGCAACCGAGCCGCAGGTGCTGCTGCTTGACGAGCCACTGGCTGGCATGGGCGCGCAGGAGGCCGAGCGCATGGTGGCGCTGCTGCTCGCCATCAAAAAAGACCACGCGATTTTGCTGGTTGAGCACGATATGGATGCGGTGTTTGCGCTGGCCGACCGGCTGACGGTGATGGTCAACGGCGAGGTGATCGCCAGCGGCACACCGGCTGAGATCCGCGCCGATGCCGGCGTGCAGGCCGCGTATCTCGGAGACTATTGAATGCACCCACGGTGGATGTTGCCCCCACGGTCGCGCACTGCGTGTCGCTCCCTGCCCCCCGAGGGGGCCACTGCGCCTGCGGTCTGGCGGAGCCAGTCCCACGGCCCCTGCTCGGTTGGGGAGTCCTCACGGTCGCGAACTGTGTGTCGCTCCCTGCCCCCGACTTGCTCCCTCTCCTTCCGGGAGAGGGCGGGGGCTTCGCGCTGCGGCTCCAGAAGCGCCTGCGCGCTTCTGGACAGCGCGAAGAAGGCTGGGCTCAGCCCGGCCTGCGGTCTGCAAGACAGGGCTCCCCGGCCCCGTTTTCAAGGGTTTGCGCACGAGCTCGCCACCCTCACCCCAGCCCTCTCCCGCCAATGGGAGAGGGAGAAGTTCAGCCGACACTCGCCGATTAACTGGCTTCGGCCCGTAGGGGCCAGCCTTGCTTGCAGCGGCCCCGCGCTGCGCCTGTGGAGTTTTGCATGAGCCCCTTGTTAATCGACGCCCAGGGCCTGCACAGCTACTACGGTGCCAGCCACATCCTGCGCGGCATCGACTTCCACGTGGCACGCGGCGAAACCATCGGCCTGATGGGACGCAACGGCATGGGCAAAAGCACGCTGCTCAAAACCATCATGGGCCTGGTCAAGCCACGCTTCGGGTCCGTGTCGATTGCCGGGCAGCCGATGGCGGGCCGCGAGCCGTATGAGATTGCCCGCCTCGGCGTGGCTTACGTGCCTGAAGGCCGCGGGATTTTTGGCAACCTCAGCGTGAGCGAAAACCTGTTGATGGCAGCGCGCCCCGGCAAGCCAGGGAGCGCGGCAGATGGCGTGGGCCGAAGGTGCGACTGGACTTACGAGCGCGTGCTGGACACCTTCCCGCGCTTGAGAGAGCGCTTGGGCCACGGTGGCCAGAACTTAAGCGGCGGCGAGCAGCAGATGCTGACCATCGGCCGGGCGCTCATGACCAACCCCGACGTGTTGATACTCGACGAGGCCACCGAAGGGCTGGCACCGCTGATCGCGCGCGAGATATGGCGCATTTGTGCGCTGATACGCGGCAGCGGCATCAGCAGCGTGATCGTCGATAAAAACTGGAAGCACGTCACGCAGGTCACGGACCGCAATGTGATTTTGATCAAGGGCAAGGTGGTGTTTGCGGGCAGCTCGGCTGATTTGGTCGCACAGCCCGACTTGCTGCAGCAGTATTTGGGCGTGTGACGCGGCCCCGCACTGGACTAGCCGTCTTTGCTCTTGACCGCACCCCGAATGTTCATCGCTGCCAGTCCGATTTGCAGCGCCACCAGCGCAATGGCTTGCGCGTACAGGCCCCACGCTACCCACAGCGCATTGCTGACCAGAAAAACCCAGAAGCCGATGTTGCGGCGCTTCTCGTTTTCAGAGCCGACCAGCCATGAGGCAGTAAGGGTGACCAGCATGGCGGGCCACTGAACAAGATCGAGCCATTGCATGGATAGGTGCTTTCGGTTGAAGCCAGGTCGGTCAAAGATCGGCTTTGTAGTCTCCCGGCACGCGCGCAAGCCTGTCTGTTCGACGCCAGCTTCAAACGGCGTAGGAGAGCAACCCAGGAGAGCAACGCAGCAGGGCGGCGTAAGCCCGAAGCACTGGCGGATGGCGTCAGTCGGCTTGGGCTGTGTTGACAGTCGCCTTGCGCTCGACGCTGTGGGACGAGGCGGCGCTCACGCTTGGGTCTTCCTGAGCGTCGGTGAAATCCGGCGAGCGGCTTTCACCGGCGCGCGTCCAGCGGTGCAGCAAGTGTTCGACCGGCCCGCGCTTGAAGCGCCGCAGCCACCCCCGCGCAAGCAGCGCCAGCAGCAGCCACACACCCACTGCCATGCCGGCCACCGCCGCCGCGCCAAACCTGCCCATCAACCCGAGGCCGAAGCCGCAGGCCAGCAGCGCCATCAGCAGCGACGAAGCCAGATAAAAACTCAGCGACATGCGCCCGGCAGCTTCAAACAAAGCCAGTCGCGCAGGCCGGCGCGGCTGCCTCAGCGCCAGTGCCGAGATGTAGGTACACGACAGCGCAGGCGCGCTGGCCAGGCCAATCGTCAGCGCCAAAATCTGCATCGGCCCCGGCGAAGTGAACGACAGCCCCGGCCCAACCAGCCACCACGCTGACAGCAGCGCACCAGGCAGGCCAAGCACCAAACCCCAAACCAGACCGCGCCGCCAGCGGCCCGTGTGCTGCGCCGGACTGCGCAGCCATTGCCGCCTGCCGCCAATCAGGCCGATGCAAAACGCCGCCAGCACGGCCAGGCCGTAGAACACAAAGGTTGCCGATTGCACGATGGGCGACAGCTCCAGCCGGGCGCGTGCTGCCTGCCAGAAGGTGCCGCTGGCCAACTGCGCATCAATGGCCGCCATCTGCAACTGAAACGCGTGTTGCGTGGCGTCGTCGGCGGTGCCAGCCAGCAGCCTGCCCGCGAGCGCCCACCCCCATAGCAGGGTGGCCAGCGCAGCGACGGCAAGCACCACGCGGTCAGAGCGGCCCACGACCAGCAGCATCACGGCACCGACTGCTGCGTAGAGCAGCAAGATGTCGCCCGAAAACAAAAATACGCCGTGCAACAAGCCCAACACCGCCAGAGCGGCGAGGCGCCTGCGAAAGCGCGGCTGCGGGCCGATGCCCGTGCTTTGTAAGGTGTAGGGCAGGCTGTAGCCGAACAGAAAAGCAAAGATCAAATAAAACTTCGACTGAATCAGTGCAATGGCGGCGAAGCCGACAGCGCGGTCAAGCGTGCTGGCGAGCGACGCGTCGTTGAAGCCGGCGGACGCAATCAAAATCGCAGGCGCGTTGACAAGGGCAATGCCAAGCAGAGCGATGCCGCGCAGCGCGTCGATCAA
>JANOOO010000453.1:0-1689 GCA_031421375.1 Polaromonas sp. | reverse complement strand
GAAGCGCAGCACGCAGCTGTCTGTGCCATCGTCGATCACCACGCGCAACTGGCGGCGGCCACGGAAGTTGACTTCGCTCTCCAGCACCACGCCCTCGACCTGCACTGTCTCGCCATCGCGCGCATCGGCAAGCCGCACGATGCGGGTCTCGTCTTCATAGCGCAGCGGCAGGTGCAGCGCCAGATCGATGTCACGCGTCAGGCCGAGTTTGCCCAGTGCTTTTTGTGCGGCGGTCTTGGCGAAAGCTTTGACAGGCGGGCCCGCAATCGGCGGCTTCTCGGGTGCCGCCGGGGCGTTCTTGGCAAGAGCACTGGAGGGAAGCATGGGACAATTGTGCCCGCATGAATCAGCCCCTCAACACGCCCCCAAACGCCTCGCCATCACGCGATTTCACCCTCGCTGATTTTGATTTTTCGCTGCCGCCCGAGCTGATTGCCCAGCACCCGGCGGCTGAACGCAGCGGGTCTCGTTTGCTCGATGGACGTGGGCCGGCACCAGTTGACCGGCGCTTCACCGAACTACCCGCGCTGCTGCGCGCAGGCGATCTGCTGGTTTTCAACGACACCCGCGTGGTGAAGGCGCGGCTGTTCGGCAACAAGCAAAGCGGCGGTCGGCTTGAGCTGCTGATCGAACGCGTGCTGTCCGCGCCCGGCGATGCGCGCCATGAGGTTGCCGCGCACCTGCGTGTCAGCAAAAAACTGCTGCCGGGTGCGCAGCTGCTGATGGATGGCGGCTTCACCGCGACCCTGCTCGGTCGCTGGCCGAATGACGCCGGCCCGCTCTACCGCTTCGCATTGAGCAGCGAGCCCTATGCGCTGATGGCGCAGCACGGCCACGTGCCGCTGCCGCCCTACATCACGCACAGCGACTCGGCGGTCGATGAGCAGCGCTACCAAACCGTGTTCGCAAAAAATCCTGGTGCCGTCGCCGCGCCCACGGCTGCGCTGCATTTCGACGAGGCCGTGCTGGCCGCGCTCGACGCGTGCGGCATCGCGCGCGCCAGCGTCACGCTGCATGTCGGAGCCGGCACCTTCCAGCCGGTCAAGGTTGATCGCATTGCCGACCATGTGATGCACTTCGAGCGCTTTGAGGTGCCCGATTCGACTGTGCAGGCCATTGTCGATTGCAAGGCGCGGGGCGGGCGCGTGGTCGCCGTTGGCACGACCAGCGTACGCGCGCTGGAGTCTCGCGCCGCCTTCGGCCCGGCTTGCTGCGACACCAACATCTTCATCACGCCGGGCTTTGAGTTCAAGGCGGTCGATCTGCTGCTGACCAACTTTCACCTGCCCAAAAGCACGCTGATGATGCTGGTCAGCGCCTTCGCCGGGCACGCGCACATCATGGCGCTGTACCAGCATGCGATTGCCGGGCGCTACCGATTCTTCAGCTATGGCGATTCGATGCTGCTGGCGCGCAGCGCGCATCAAGCCGACGGCTTGGCGAAATAGCGCACGCCGCTCAAGCCGTCGTAATCGACATCCTGCGTCCAGAACGTCGCGCCCAGCTCAATCGCCATGCTGTACATCGCGGCATCGGCCAGCGCCAGCCGGTGCTGCCGCGCAACCACGGAGGCTGCGATCGCCCGGGCATCGGTCAAGTCCAGCACGCGGCCCAGTCGCATCACATCAAGCGCCCGCTTGACGAGCTCGGCCGGCAAACTGCGGCTCAGCACCTTGTGGACCTCGAACA
>JANOOO010000452.1:0-4086 GCA_031421375.1 Polaromonas sp. | reverse complement strand
GGTGGAACTGCAAGGCGTAGTAGTTGCGCTCTTCATCAGCCATGCCGGCAATCGGACATGAGTCCGTCGAGGCCATCACTTTGAATCCGGGCGGCAGCTCTGTGACGTTGTCGCCGTGGCTCATCCAGACATGCAGCATGCTGTGGCCATCGGCGGTGGCGTAGTCCTCAATGCCATCGAGCAGCCGGGTGTGGCCGCGTGCGCGAACCTCGGCATAGCCGAACTCGCGTTTGTGCCCGCCTTCGACCTTGCCACCCAGCGCTTCGGCAATCGCGTACATGCCAAAGCAAATGCCCAGCACGGGAATGCCGAGCTCGAACACCGCAGGCGGCGCGCGCAGCGTTTCGTCTTCCCATAGACTGGCATGGCTGCCCGAAAAGATCACGCCCTTCAGATTGCCGTCGGCCGCGTAGTCGCGAATCCACGCGTCAGTCACGTCGCACGGGTACACCTCGCAAAACACATGGGCTTCGCGGATGCGGCGGGCGATCAGCTGGGTGACTTGTGAGCCGAAATCGAGGATGAGTATTTTTTGATGCACGGTATTTCTACGAGGTTCTACAAAAGCAGGCACATGACACCGGATTTTTCCGCCGCCACTTTCAATTGTTGATCGAGTGTGGCCAGTTCGCTTCCAGTGCGCATGGCCAGCTCCAGGTAAGCGGCGTCATAAAAAGAGAGTTGATGCTGGCCTGCCAAATAAAGCGTCGTTCGCTGCATTTGCAGCGTGGGCGCTTCCTGAATACAGATGTTGGAGAACAACAAGGCTTCCAACCCCTCGTGCGCTTCAACTGTGGTCAACCGTTGTGTGCTCACCAGTCCGGCAAACACATTGCCACATTCCCAAAGCCACAGCGCAGGCGCTTGCAAGAGCACCAATTTGCGCAGCCCATCCTGAAAAAGCCCATCGCTGCGGGCTGTGGCCTGGTCACGAACGATCCAGGGAACGGCTGCCGAAGCATCAACTGTGACGAGCCGTCCCTTTGCCATCAAAGCCTGCGACCCGCGTCACGTAATGCCTTCCAGTCCAGTGCAGGCCCAGGGCGCACCTTGTCGCGAAATGTCTCCCATTTTGCGAGCGCAACGCCGATGTCGGCCGCTTGCCCTTCGTCGATATCTGTTTCCAAGACCACAGAAAGTTGAACAACCCTCTTGCCGTGACGCGTCAAAAAAACACGGTCGCCTTGCTCCACCGCGTGAATTAGCGCAGACAGTTGATTTTTCGCCTGATGGATCGGCACGGTTTGCATAATCTGGCCTCTTTTAAAAATATAGCCATATTTTAGCCTCCACCCGATCACTCCGCCCGGTAATTCGGCGCTTCCTTGGTGATCTGCACGTCGTGGACGTGGCTTTCGCGGATCCCGGCGGTCGTGATTTCGACGAACTCGGCCTTCTCCTGCATCTCGGTGATCGTGGCGCAGCCGCAGTAGCCCATGCTCGCGCGGATGCCGCCCGACATTTGAAACACGATGTTGACCATCGAACCCTTGTAGGGCACGCGCCCTTCAATGCCTTCGGGTACGAGCTTGTCGGCGTTCGGGTTGCCGGTGCTCGACTCCTGAAAATAGCGGTCAGCGCTGCCCTGCTCCATGGCACCGATGCTGCCCATGCCGCGGTAGCTTTTGTAGCTGCGGCCCTGAAACAGAACGATCTCGCCTGGGGCTTCTTCAGTGCCAGCAAACATCCCGCCCATCATCACGGTTGACGCCCCTGCGGCCAGTGCTTTGGCGATGTCGCCTGAGTAACGGATGCCGCCGTCGGCAATCAGGGGCACACCCGAGCCGCGCAGGGCCTTGGCGACCGAGTCGATGGCCATGATCTGCGGCACGCCGACGCCGGCCACGATGCGGGTGGTGCAGATGCTGCCGGGACCAATCCCGACCTTGACCGCGTCTGCACCGGCTTCAGCAAGGGCCAAGGCAGCCGCGCCGGTGGCAATGTTGCCGCCAATCACATCAATGTGCGGGTAATGTTTTTTGACCCAGCGAACGCGGTCGATCACGCCCTGGCTGTGGCCGTGCGCGGTATCGACCACGATGGCGTCCACACCGGCCTTGACCAGCGCCTCGACGCGCTCTTCAGTGCCCACGCCCACACCGACCGCTGCGCCGACGCGCAACTGGCCGTGCGAATCGCGGGCGGCGTTCGGAAAGCTGGTCTGCTTGGTGATGTCTTTGACGGTGATGATGCCTTTGAGCTCAAAGGCGGGGTTGACCACCAGCAGGCGTTCGAGTTTGAATTTGTTGAGCAGCGCCTTGGCCTGCGCGGGCGTTGTGCCTTCGCTTTCCTGCACGGTGACCAGCTTTTCACGCGGCGTCATGATCTCGCTGACGCGCACGTCGTAGCGAGTTTCAAAGCGCAGGTCGCGGCTGGTAACGATGCCGACTACCTTGCCCGCATCGCAAACCGGAAAACCGGAGATGCCGAGCTGCTCGGACAGGGCCAGCACCTGGCGCACCGTGTGCGAGGGCGTGATGACAACCGGGTCGCGCAGCACGCCGCTTTCGTAACGCTTGACGCGTACTACTTCAGCGGCCTGCTGCTGCGGCGTGAGGTTCTTGTGAACAATGCCCATGCCGCCTTCCTGCGCAATGGCGATGGCCAGACGCGCCTCGGTGACGGTGTCCATCGCGGCGGACACCAGCGGAATATTCAGGCGGATATTTCTGGAGAACTGCGTGGAAAGCTGGGTGTCCTTGGGCAGGACCTGGGAGAACGCTGGCACCAACAACACGTCGTCGAAGGTGAGCGCTTTGCCGAGTAGGCGCATAGGGAAGCTCCAAAAGGCGAATTGTACCTTTGGGTTTTTTGCCTTCAGGGGCCATCCACCGCGTTAGCGGGCCCGAAATCGGGCGTTGCGAAAATGAGCCGCTCTCACCGCCTCAAGGTCAAATCTTGCCCTGTCACGATCCAAAAAAATGACTCCCAACGCTACACTTTCCCGATGACTTTCAAACCTGCCCTCAAGACGCTGGCCGTGGCTTTGCTATCGGCTTGCTTTGCCCTGCCTGCGCTGGCGCAATGGCAGTGGATAGACACCGACGGAAAAAGGGTGTTTAGCGACCGCTCGCCCCCGCCGGGCACGCTGGATAAAAACATTCTCAAGCGGCCCGCATCCGCCACTCCAGTCGTCAGTCCGTTGGCCGCCGACGGCGCAGCTGCCGCATCGTCAGCGCCCGCCGCCGCGCAAGGGGCTGCGCCCAAGGTAAGCGGAAAAGATGCGGCGCTCGAAGCGACAAAGAAGCGCTCTGACGAAGAAGCGGCTGTGAAAAAGAAGGCCGAAGAAGAAAAAGTTGCCAAAGCCAAAGCCGACAACTGCGAGTCGGCCAAGCGTTACCTGAGCACGCTCGACTCCGGCGTTCGCATCGCGAGCGTCAATGCCAAGGGTGAGCGCGAAATCATGGAAGACGCTCAGCGCGCTGACGCGAAGAAACGCACGCAGGACATCGCTCAATCGAACTGCAAGTGAAAGACGGGCATCGGTCGCCGGGCTAAAACGCAGTCAATACAGCGTTTAGTAGCCCGCCTTGCTACCCGCCCGGCGCGTGGCAAAAAGCCCGGTCGTTTTCGCCCCTTGCTTGCTAAAACGTTCGCGTCTCGCAACTTTGGGATCGACGCGAAGCGGCCGGTACACCTCAATCCGGTCACCCGCCTGCAGGGCATGGCCCGGACGGGTTTTCTTACCCCAGATTCCCAGGACCAAACCCTTTCGCACCAAGTCGGGGAAGCACGTGAAAACACTTTCCTCCAGCGCCTGAGCGACGGTTTGCCCCGTTGCCAGCTCCAGATGCCATTCGTGCGAATGACGCGGCCCGCTGGAATAGACCACGACCACAGCGGCTGGCTTCAAACCTGTGTCAGCCACCATAAACGTGGCCTGCACGCTTGACGAACGCATCGACCAGGCTGCCCGCAATCTTGTCGAAAACCGGGCCAACCACCGCCGCTAAGGCAACGCTGGCAAAGTCATAGCGCAATGTCAGCTCAACCTTGCAAGCGCGCTCACTGGCGTCGCCGACGGGGGTGAAGTCCCACTGCCCGCTCAGCTTTGAAAACGGCCCTTCAACCAATTGCAGCGAGACC
>JANOOO010000451.1:0-14973 GCA_031421375.1 Polaromonas sp. | reverse complement strand
ATGAGTTGCCGTGTTACTTCGCGATCTTCGGCCTGCCTAGTCCCATTCCGGAACACGTCCAGATTGTTGATGTCATCCGCACCGCGTCGGCCGGGGATTTCAAGCAGTTTGTGATGACCGGGGGAATGGGCTTCGTTTTTTCGTCATCCATGAAGCCGTGGCAACTGTCGTTTGACAGAATCCTTCTGAACGCCGACACGCTGTTCATCACAGAGATCAACGAAGGCTTCACCCACCGGGGCTATGGCGCTGCGGCGGGTTGGCTAAACAGCCACTTCCCGAAGAGATAAGCTCAATCTGCCTTGCATGCAGCAGCATGTAGGGCATCGCCAGCAAGCGCAGACAAGCGACCAGCGGCTTGAAGAAAACAGCTCGATTAAGAAAATTCATGCGCCAACCCCAGGGTTTGTCAAGTACATAATTCCCCTTTTTTAGGCAGCAAGAACGGCTTCTGCGGCGCAGTAATGCCGCACCAGCGCCATCAGCTCGTCTTCGGAATAGGGCTTGCCCAGATAGTGGTCAACGCCCAGTTCCATCGCATGCTCGCGATGCTTCTCGGCAATGCGCGAGGTAATCATGATGATGGGCAGACCTTTGAGCCGGGAATCAGCGCGGATATTGCGAGCCAGATCGAAGCCGTCCATGCGGGGCATTTCGATGTCAGACAGAACAACGGTCGGCACCTCATCCTGCAGTCTTTCCAGAGCCTGCAATCCATCGGCAGCCACGGCCACCCGGAAGCCCTCACGCTGCAGCAGACGCTGCGTCACGCGCCTGACGGTTATGGAGTCGTCCACCACCAGGATCAGGGGGACTTTGTGCGCGCCAGAAGCCGCCGCTGCATCCTTGTTGACGGCTCCAGCACTTACGGGCAAGGCATCCGTCTTGAGCGCCGCCCAAGCCTGCGCCTGCACGCCGTAGATCGATGCCAGCGCAACCGGGTTGTAGATCAGCACGACCGCCCCGGAAGCAAGCACCGACATACCGGACAAGCCTGGCAGCCTTGACATTTGGGGGCCGAGATTCTTGACCACAACCTCCTTGTTGCCGACAACTTCATCTACGTGCAATGCGAGACGTTGATCAGCGCTGCGGAAGATCACAACCGGAAACGTTCGCCCTGTTGTCTCCGTACTTTGGCGGGATGCCTGAAGCAGCGTCCCGGACCAGAAAAACGGCAGTGCCGTTCCAGCGACGTCGATTGAGCCGGTCGCGTAGGCGGCTTGCAGATCGTGCGGCGAAACACGCCGGACAGTTTCAATCACCGTCGCCGGCACGCCAATTGAGAGCTGGCCCGAACGAATCATCACAACCTGGGTCACGGCCGTGGTGAGGGGGAGAATGAGTTTGAAGTGGGTGCCCTGGCCGGCAACTGTGCTGGTTTCGATTCTGCCGCCGAGCGCATTGACTTCGGAGCGAACCACATCCATGCCGATGCCACGACCGGAGAGTTCAGTAATGTGTACGGCAGTCGTGAACCCTGGCAAAAAGATCAGGTCTGCGGCATCCTGTTCAGTCAGTACTTTGTCATGTGCGATCAGGCCTTGCGTCAGCGCCCGCTCGCGTATGCGATTGAGGTTCAGGCCACTGCCGTCATCACTGAAATCAACGGAAACGTCATTGCCTTCATGACGAATTTGAACCGTGATCTGGCCCGCCGGTACCTTCCCGGCAGCGATGCGCGCAGGCTGGTCTTCAATGCCGTGCGCTACGCAGTTGCGCAGCAGATGCTCGAAAGCGGGCGTGACACGGTCAAGCATGCCCCGGTCCATTTCAATGCTTCCGCCCACCAGATCGAGCTTGACCGGCTTGCCCGTGTCTTTTGACGCCTGCCGAACCACGCGGTAAAGGCGATCAGAAATGCTCTCGAACTCAACCATGCGCGTGCGCAGCAGGTCCCGCTGCAATTCACGCGTCTGCCGAGCTTGCGCGACGAGGTCGTCCTCGGTCGCCTCAACCGTTCGCTGCAAAGTGCGCTGCACCGTCGCCACGTCGTTGACCGACTCGGCCATCATCCGGGTCAGCTCCTGAACGCGCGTGAAACGGTCTATCTCGAGCGGGTCAAAGCCGGCCTGCGCCTCTTTGGCCTGCGCCAGACGCGATTGCATCTGGGTTTCAGCCTGAAGCTCAATGTCACGCAGGTGTTGCCGCAGTCGGTTCAAGTTGGCATTCATGTCGCCCAGCGAGCCCTTGAGCTGGCTTAGCTCAGCTTCAAGGCGCGACCGGGTAATCATGACCTCGCCGGCCTGGTTCACCATGCGGTCGAGCAATTGCGAACGCACGCGCACCGACGCTCCCGCGGCCTGCCGCACGGTGGCCATCACCATGGCCTGCGGCGGTGGAATCGCAATCTTGCGGTCGCCATCGGCAGCCACTGGAGCTTGCGCGAGCTGCGGTGCTTCATGCGCAAGCGCATCACCCTCGGTCGAGATGATCTGCAGATGCGGGACCTCCGGCACGACCAATTCGGGTGCCAGCTCTTGTGTCGGCTCAGCTGTCGGCGCTTGCGTCAAATCTGGTGTCGGCACGTTTTGCGCAGCCCAATCAGCGAGCGTCGCATCAATTTCGTCGCCCAGGTTTGCTGCGCTCGTGTCAGGCGCGAAGCCAGGCTCATCCACCAAGGGCGGCAAGACGGGCTGAGCCATCGCTGTCGCACGAAGGGCATCAAAGTTGCCCTGCATCGCATCAAATCGGGTCAACAAGTCGTCAAATTCGTCGGGCGGCGGCTCGGAGCCAAGCGACTCGATTTGTGACTCGATCCTGTGAGACATTTCCCCGAGGCGCATGGCTCCAGCAAGCCGCGCACTGCCTTTGAGCGTATGCAGAACCCGCAGCACCTCCATGCGCGCGCTTTCATTCTCGGGCCGCGCAGACCACTGGCGCAGCGCACCGCCGAGTTGCGGCATCAGTTCGGCCGCTTCCTCTTCAAAAAAGGAGAAAAGCTCAGGATCAATCGCATCCGTCGCGTCAATCCCCTCTACGTGGCTATCCAGGCCCAAATTGGCATCCATACCCACGCCCGCCAGCACCACGGGCAGCGGCGACAGAGGCGGCACGAGACGGTCGGACAAGCGCAGTGCATCCGCAGTCAGGCCGACGGTGGTCGCAGACGAACTCTCGGCGAGTGGATCGAATGCAGACTCCGGCGCAGAGGTTGC
Source organism: Polaromonas sp. (assembly GCA_031421375.1). GTDB lineage: Bacteria > Pseudomonadota > Gammaproteobacteria > Burkholderiales > Burkholderiaceae_C > Polaromonas. The sequence goes on along the minus strand of JANOOO010000451.1, from coordinate 11,815 downwards.
GCCATCATCTTGATCCTGCTCGCTGAATTCAATTGATTCAACTACTTCCATTGCATCAATTTCTTCAACGGACTCAAAAGCGCCTAAAGCTTCGGGCACGCCAGTCGATTCATTGGCGGCACCGGAATCGGCAGCGTAAGTGCCAAGCGCTGCAGGCCGCTCGTTCAGACGCACACTTGCGAGCTGCGCAGCTTGATCGGCTTCAAACGCATCCGGGTCAAGCGGTTCGTTCAACGGACCTGGAAGCGAATCCGGAAAATCGAGGTTCTTGAGTTGCACCAGCAAGTTAGCGTCAGCGTCTTTGAGGAATCCGGCAGCGAACTGGTGCAGCAGGCGACGAATCTCTTCAGCCGCATCCACAAACAACGCGGAGTACGTCAGATGCTCGCCGGAGTAGTGCAACTGGGATTTTTGCAGCGCATATTCGAGTGCTCTGGCGATCTCGGACAAGGGCTGAAAGCCGACGGTGGCCGAACTTCCTGAAAGTGAATGCGCCAACGCCACGGTGCTGTCGCTCACAGCGCGGTTAGCTTCAATCGCCCATTCGCCGACCTCAGTTACCAAACGGCGCGACCATTCATCGGCCTCGTTCAAATACACGTTATACAGCGGGATACCAATACGCAGAGAGCCGATGACTCTCACCTGCTCATCATCTACGGAGCCCTCTACGGAGTCTTCTTCTACGTAATTGCCTGAGTTATTTCCTGCGTCCTGGACGTCGTCACTGACCGGGCCGACACCTGACACGCCAAAGCCTTCGCCCACCGCTGAACCAGACAAACGGTCGGGTTCAGGCGATACAGGGTCAAGGTTGAACGAAAACGCTGCGAGCATTGAATCGTCAGGTGCCACTTGCAGTTGGGATGGCAAACCTTCAGGTTCAACAATATCGGTATCGAAAAAGCTGGTGACGTCAATTAATTCAGATGAAATGTCGTCAGAGGCAGTAACAGACGCAGCAAACGTCGGCTCGGCGGCTTCATGAACTTCTACAACTTCTAAAGCGTCCAAGGTTTCGGGGCCGTTGAACAGCAAATCGAAATCAAGATCGGCTATGGCCTGCGCTTCAACAGTCAGCGGCAGCTCTTGCGTGAGATCGGTCACGGCGGATGCATCAGGCAGGCTGACTTCCGGCAAACCGCTGAGGTTGGCAAAATCAATAGCCGACAAGTCAAAATGGCCCGGGTCCAATGCCGGAAAAGGCTCTGGCACGACGACGATCTCCGGGGACAGGTCGCCGACGAGCAAATCATCGAGATCAATCGCGGCGCCAGTCTGGTCTGCATCGTGGTCCTGCTCTGCGCCGAGCTCCAGACCAAGCTCAGACATATCCTCGGCAGGAGCTAGGACTTCACTGGCAGCCGCCTGGTCAGCTAAAAGATGGCTGCCCAGCGACAACACGATGTAGGCGCCAGTTAAACGCATCGCATCCGCACTGGTTGAAAATGAGAGCGCGCTCCAGCCTGCATCGCGCCCGGACGAAATCGCTTTAATCCAGGCTTCCAAGCCAGCTATCGCCTGCAGCGTCAAGACTCTGAAGTCGTTACCGGCCGGTTTGTGATCGGCAAGCCAGCTGTTGTTGAGTTGCTCGAAAGACCAGGCTGCGTCGCCGAACTCTTTGAGACCGACCATGCGAGAGCTTCCCTTAAGCGTATGAAACGCTCGCCTCAAGACCGTTAACTCGCCGACATCTGCGGGGTTGTCAACAAGTCTGGCTAAGGCATCCCGCGCCGCCCCCGTCACTTCTCGAGCCTCTTCAATAAAGATTTCCTGCAGGTCGTCTTCCTCAAATTGCCCCGGCGCGGTTTGAGCGGAAAGCTCGAGATCAGCGTAAGGCAGTGCCGGGTGTGAACTTGGCTCCTGCTCAACCACACCCTGAAGCGATGATCCGAACTCAATTTCCTGCTTGAATACGTGTGGGGCTTCGACCGGATAGGTTGAAGATTCCGCCACCCGCCCAAAATCGACCAGTTCGCCGAGATCCGTTACGGGCCTGCTGACGGCCAATGCTGCAACAGGCGGCGGCTCGTCGATACCCAATGTGCCGGAGATAGACTCGCCAAACCCGGGGCGGGATCGTTTGGTGGTGCGCCCCATGATTGGTTTTAGTTCGCCCTTTTCTTCGTCGAAAACAAACAGCTTCCTGGCAAGGGCTGGTTGGTAGTTCAACATGTCGATCAAAAAACTAAGCGCGCCGACGTTGTTGCCTAAATGATCGAAAGTGCCCGCCGTGCGCGCCTGCCTTGCATCGACCTCGGTTTCAAGCAACTGTTCAACACTGTCGCGCATACGCAATGCGGTGAGCGCCGCCTGGTCTAGACCCAGCACAGACAAAACCCCGCGCATCTGCGACAACTGGCCAGGAACAAGCTGCAGTGGCGCTTTATCGGCCGGGTCACGAAAAAAGGCATCCAGTCCTTTTTCAACTTCGCCGAGCGAAATACGAAGTTCCCCAACAACGCTGCCCATGGTTTGCTTATCGCTGACGCGGCCGTAGAGCTCCTCCATCCAGATTTCAAGTGGAAGCGGCACCCCTCCCACCCGCACACCATCGAGTCGCTGCGCCAGACTGAGCGTGCGCACGGCTAGTTGAGGATCGCTCGGATCGAGGTCTTCAAAGGCAGCTTCCAGATACATGATCGACGTCGCCACCTCCATCGCCAGCTCGATGCGCGGAGCCTGCGCAAGCCGGACGGTGCCCTCGACCGCCCGGGTGAGTTCCTCGGCGAGAGGTGCGCTAGAAGGATGCAGCTTCACCAGTGAGTCGGTTACCAGACTGAATTGATCTGCGACGTTCTTGAACTTGGTGAGATCCCCTCCGGCCAGGGCTGACCACGTCTCTTTTGCCGAGTTAATACGTTTGCGCGCCTGGGCCAGCAAAGCAGGGTCGAAGCGCCCGAACTGCATGAGTTCGTAGTTGACGAACTTGTGCTCATTGAGTCCGTAAGCGGACCGGATCGCAGCAAGCAGCGGCGTTTCGATTGTGGCCGAGGGTTGGGCCTGCGCGCAAAAGAAAATCAGATCGTGGGCGAGTCGATCAGACACGACCTCATCACCTCGAGCCAGCGACGCATACTGCAGCAAAATGCGCGACGTCGCACGTTTGACGTAAACGTCGGACTCAATCAGATCGTGAGCCAGCGCCTCAAAATAAGCGGCAGCGATTGCCCAGAAGATCCTGGCCTGGCGCAGCGACTGCGCGGCTGAAAAGCCAAGGCACAAGTCACGCAAAACCGCAGCGGAAGGAGCCGCCTTTCCTTTCATCAAGCGCAGCATCGCCTGGTCCAGACCGGCCCTTGCTTCCGGACCATAGTGCATTGCAGGCGTCCTGTGAGGCAGTTCGACGTCAATCCAGCGCCAGGCGTGCGGCCACAAATCAGCGGGGTGAATGCGATCAGCGCGCACGATCTCTTGTATTTCGCGGTATTGCGGAAATAGGGAAACCGATGACACAGGCCGGTTTGACAACACGCCTTGCAAATACTCAGTCAAGGCGAAGCTGGCCCGTTCGAGCTTGGCGGAGGATTCTGTGGTGCAGTGCTCAGGTTGCTGAACGAACTTTTGAGCGGCGGCCTCCATTGCCCGCAACAACAGCGCTGGAGCGGACAAGCCGATCATCTCCAAAGCGCCGACAGACTGATGCAGCTGCTGACGGGCAATTCTTAACTGGCTGGAATCGAGCGCAGCAAGATCAGAGCCTCGTGCCTGCTCAGCATCGCGAACAAATCTCCTGAGCGCCTTGATTGCGCTTTCGAGCGACTTGCGCAATTCGTCGAGTACCCAGGCCAGTGGGCCCAGGTCGGTTACACCAGGCTCCAGTTCGGCTGCTTGGGAGTTCGGGGTGTTGACTTGCATACTTTGAGCAGACCGTTCAGGAATCAGTTACGTCGTCGTCAATGCGAAGCGACGGGATATCAGGCGATCTTGAATCGGGAGACCGACTGTCGCAGGTCTTCCGCCATGCGCGAGAGATCGCGCACCTGCTGCGCTGTTGATCGAGTGCCCTCGCCCGTCTGCTCGGTCACGGCAAAAATGTGCTGGATATTGCCAGCCAGCACATTCGCTGAGGCAGCTTCTTTCGAGGTCGAGCTGGATATCTGCTCAATCAGCTCGGCCAGGCGACGCGACACCTGGTCAATCTCGGTCAGGGCGGTACCCGCGTTGTCAGAAAGTTTGGCTCCCTCGACAACACCCTGGGTAGAGCGCTCCATTGCGGCCACGGCATCCTGGGTATCGGTCTGAATGGCTTTAACGAGCGCAGAGATCTGGCGCGTTGCGTCGGCAGAACGCTCGGCCAGTCGCTGCACCTCTTCCGCCACCACAGAGAATCCGCGGCCAGCCTCTCCGGCGGAGGCGGCCTGAATTGCGGCGTTGAGGGCGAGCACGTTGGTCTGCTCGGTAATGTCGGAAATCAGGTCGGTAATCTCACCAATCTCCTGCGACGATTCACCAAGGCGTTTGATCCGTTTGGACGTTTCCTGAATCTGGTCTCGAATCGCATTCATACCGCCAATGGCGTTTTGCACGGCATGCAATCCGGTTTCAGCGGCGCTCAACGATTGCCGCGCCACTTCGGATGATTCGTTAGCCTGAGTCGAAACTTGATTGATTCGTGACGCCATGTCCAGCACCGACTGGCCGGTCTCGCGAATTTCACGCAGCTGCTCGGTGGAAGCCGCGAGCAGCTCCGTTGAGGTGCTGTCCACCTGCGCCGTCGTATGGGCCACGCGGATTGCCGTGCTGTGTACGTTGCCGACCAGCTGACGCAATTCTTCAACCGTGTAATTCACAGAGTCGGCAATGGCACCGGTGATGTCCTCAGTTACCGTAGCCTCCTGCGTCAGGTCACCCTCGGCAACTGTTTGCAGCTCGTTCATCAGCCGCAAAATGGCAGCCTGATTTGCATCGTTGACCCGCTTGGCATCTTGTTCAAGGCTTTTTGCCTCCTGGCGCTGGCCCTCCGCCACGTTCTGCCGTTGCTGGCTGTCCTGCACCTGAAGGCGTGCCAGGCCGGCCGCACAAAGCAAGGCCAAAGCAGCAGCAAGGCCGAGGATGGTCAGAGCTCCTACACCCAAGCCTGTTTGAGAAGACAATTTGACCTGAAGCGCTTCAAAAATTTTCCGCAGAGGTTCGCTGTCAGCAACGATCGAGATCTGGGCCTCGCGGGCCGATACCAGGCCCTGCAGGTTGCCCAAAATGGCACCAGCCTGAACCCGCGTCTGCTCATAGAGTGCCAGCAATGCCGTCAGGCGTTCGCGGATCTGCGGATCTTTGGCGGCACTGAGGCGTAATTCGAGACTTCCGTCCTGCAAGCCCTGGGCGATGTCCTTGAACGAATTCAGATCTTTGCCGAGCAAGAACACGGCCTCGGGGCTCACGCCCTCCATGGTCAGGAATTCGTTGGCAGACTTGCCGATACGCTGGGTCAACATCACCAGCTGACCCGACGCAGAGATCTCCGCAGACGGCGCATTTTGCTGCAACTTCAGCGAAGCGACGGTTTCGGCAATCTCAAGCAGGTCAGATGACTGGCGGTTAATGGTGCGAAGCGCGGTGCCAACCTGCGTCAGGATCGCCTGCTGCGCCATGACCGTGGCAGCATCTTTTTCGGCGCGCTCCATCATCGGGATGGTTTTTTGCAATTCGGCCTGGTGTTCGTCGGCGAGCGGCACGAGTCGCAGGCTGGCGTCACCGACATTCAACCCGCGAACCGTCTTGGCAAAAACGCCGACGCTATCCTTCACGTCAGGAAAAGCCTGCGTGCTGCCAACCAGCGCTTGCGAGACTGATTTAGCGAGGCGCTGAGATTGCATCATCGACTCACCGGTTCCGGCCATCTGCTGCGCCACGTTGTCCGCGCGGTCAAGCGCGAGATAGGCGACGACCGCCAGGACGATTAAAGAGATTGCAAGCAAGGAAAACAGGATCTTCTGGTGCTGATCGACGGTTCGCCGTCCCAAAACAGGCATTGAAAGCAAGTCGGCACGCAGGGCCGGAGTGGCCAACTCAGGACCAAGGCGACTGCCCGCGAAAGATTCGCTTATGCCCATGACTTCAGCACGCGGGTCGTTTTCATAAGGCAAGGCATGATCACTCCCGGGATGGACTGAGTGGCCATCGAGAGGCGAGCCGACAGAGGCCATATCAAGGCTGTCAGATGAAGAATTCGATTTCGGTTTAAGCATGGTTTGCAAGTTCTCGATAGCAGACATGGGGGAAGCCTTCCGAGGGGGGTCGAAGCGGGCCGCGCTAAGCGCCAATAGCCAAAAAGTGAGCTTGTTGCGCAAGACGCTGAAGATTGATTTCTTGCCAGGTCTCGCCGTTGAAGTCGATGTAGCTGTTGCCAAAATACGCGGGCGCATCCAGGGCGCGCTCCGAGAAATCACGGAACATGCTTTGATTTCGCAGGCCAGAAAGTCGGTCGATCCACAGGGCGCAATTGACTTCAAGCGCGCTGTTCAATGCCACAAACCGGGACTCCGCGCGGGCCAATTCACCCCGAACGCGGACGGCCTGGCCAGTAATCAGGCCCTCCAGATCGACGACGCCAAACAGGCCACCGCGCAAATTGGCGACTCCGACAAACCAGTCACGGGTGTAGGGAACCGATTGCGGCGCAACCCACGGGAAAATCTCGCCCGCCTGGCTAAGCGCGAAGAGATATTTTTTTTCACCCGTCTCGACGGCCAGCCACGATGCGGCAACGCCTTGCGTACGCGCGATCTGCAGCCTGTCAGCGAGCCGCGTCTGCAAGTCTCGAAGTGCTTGTTTGTTCGCCATGGCTCAATCCCTGGTTTCTTAGCCCAGGGCCTTGATTTTTTCCATGAGATCAGCCGCATTAACTGGCTTGCTGATGTAGTCACGCGCGCCCTGCCGCATGGCCCACACACGGTCAGTCTCCTGGTTTTTGCTGGTACACATGATGATGGGTACGTCGCTGTAAAGCGGGTCGCGTGAGATGACGCGGGTCAGCTGAAACCCGTTTTGGCCGGGCATGACCACGTCCATCAAAATCAGATCGGGCTTTTCTTCGGCAAGTCGCCTTAACGCGTCTTCGGCGTTCTCTGCCGTCCTGACAGCAAAGCCCTTTTTAACCAGCAGGTCAGTGAGGAACATCAACTCAGTCTTCGAGTCGTCCACCACCAGCACTTTATGAATTGCCATTGAAACTATCCTTGCATTGCGCTGCCAAACGCACTCACCGTTTGCAGCAGCTGGTCTTTGGTAAAAGGTTTGGTGAGGTAGTCTTGCGACCCCACCATCCGGCCGCGTGCCTTGTCGAAAACACCGTCCTTGGAGGACAGCATCACGATGGGCACAGCGGCGAATTTGGCATTGCGCTTGATGATGGCGACGGTCTGGTAGCCGTCGAGGCGGGGCATCAAAATGTCGCAAAAAATGAGATGGGGCTCGAAATCACTGACTTTCGACAGCGCATCGAAACCGTCCTCGGCCAAAAGAACTTCATGACCACCCTGCTTCAAAAATATCTCGGCGCTTCGCCTGATTGTGTTGCTGTCGTCGATGACCAGCACCTTCACGCCAGAACTTGGAATACTCACTGTGTACTGCTCCCTTTTTCAGCTCGCAGCAAGGGCCGCGAAGCCGTGAATATCCGGATTGGCGAGATGTCTTAAATTTCGACCATCTCAAAATCTTCTTTTCTAGCCCCGCATTCAGGGCAAGTCCAGTTCATCGGCACTTGCGCCCAAGCCGTCCCGGCTGCAATGCCATGCTCGGGAGCACCCAATGCCTCGTCGTAAATCCACCCACAAATCAAACACATCCACGTCATTGATTGAGTCACAGCTTAAGTTGCCTTCAAATAGAATGCAACAAGTGTATCGAGGCAACGTTGCTTAATCGCGTACCAGTTCGCGTTAAGAGCAACAATCAGATTCAATGGTCAACGCACACACCCTATCCCTCGACACCCTCGACACCCGCGACATTCAGAGCGCAGATGAAGATGCATCTCCAGCCTGCATCCTCACGTTCAACGCCAACGATCCGAGCGGTGCTGGCGGCCTGAGTGCCGACATTGCCGCTATCGCTTCTGCCGGTGCCCACGGCCTGTCTGTGGTGACGGGGGCCTACGTGCGCGATACGGCCGAGATTTTCGACCATTTCCCCTTCGACAGCGAGGCCGTCACAGACCAGGCCCGCGCGGCCTTGGAAGACATGCCCGTGGCGGCGATCAAGGTCGGCTTCGTGGGCAGCCCCGAGAACATCAGCGCTGTCGCAGAGATCGCCTCGGACTACCCCGAGCTGCCCTTGATTGCCTACATGCCCAACCTGTCGTGGTGGAACGAGAGCGACCTTGAAAGTTACCTGGAGGCGTTTCGCGACTTGCTGTTGCCACAAACAACCGTGTTGGTTGGCAACCACAGCAGTTTGTGGCGCTGGCTCTTGCCCGAATGGCCAGGCGAGCGCAACCCGTCGGCACGAGACCTCGCCAGGGCGGCCGCCGAACAAGGCGTTCCCTACACGCTGGTGACCGGCATCACCTTGCCCGACCAATTCATCGACAACGTTCTTGCTACGCCCGAGACCGTGTTGTACAGCGAAAAATTTGAGCGCTTCGAGGCCACATTTTGCGGAGCCGGCGACACACTGACTGCCGCGCTGACAGCGCTGATCGGCAATGGCCACGACCTGCCTTCCGCCACCTCGGAGGCTCTGACCTATCTCGACCACAGCCTTAACGCCGGCTTTCACCCGGGCATGGGCCACATCGTGCCCGACCGCATGTTCTGGGCCCAAGCCGATGACGATGACGATGAGGCTGATGAAGCCGCAGAATCTGCCACGCCGGGTGACGCCGCGCAGGACGACCCTGAACAAGCCCGCCCTCTTTTTGATTCGCCAACCGGTGGCCCAACCAAACATTGAATTCGATGCGCAATACCGAACTATTTGAACGAGCCAAAAAACTGATTCCGGGCGGCGTCAACTCGCCGGTTCGCGCTTTCAAAGCCGTAGGCGGAACACCGCGTTTTGTGGCGCGCGCAAGCGGCGCTTACTTTTGGGACGCCGATGGCGACCGCTACATCGACTACATCGGCTCCTGGGGCCCGATGATTCTGGGTCACGGGCATCCGGCGGTGCTTGAGGCCGTGCAGAAAGCCATGATGGACGGCTTCTCGTTTGGCGCGCCCACTGAGCGCGAGGTCGAGCTGGCCGAAGAGATCGTCAAGCTGGTGCCGTCGCTTGACATGGTGCGGCTGGTCAGCTCAGGCACTGAAGCCGCCATGAGCGCGCTGCGACTGGCGCGCGGTGCCACCGGACGCAGCAAGATCATTAAGTTTGAAGGCTGCTATCACGGCCATGCCGATGCCTTGCTGGTTAAAGCCGGCTCAGGCCTGGCCACTTACGGCCACCCCACCAGCGCTGGCGTGCCGGCCGAGGTGGTGCAGCACACCATCGTTCTGCGCTACAACGACATTGCCGAGCTTGAGGCCGCCTTCGCGCTGCACGGCGCAGAGCTGGCCTGCCTGATGATCGAGCCGATTGCCGGCAACATGAACTTCGTCCGGGCCAGCGTCCCCTTTATGCAGCGTTGCCGCGAGCTGTGTACTCAATACGGCGCACTGCTGATCTTCGACGAAGTGATGACGGGTTTACGGGTTGGCCTTGCCAGCGCGCAAGGCTTGTACGCAAGCGCAATTCCCGGTTTCGAGCCTGACATGACTGTCCTTGGCAAGGTTATCGGCGGCGGCATGCCGCTGGCAGCTTTTGGCGGCAAGCGCGCGGTGATGGAGCAGCTCGCGCCCCTGGGTCCGGTCTATCAGGCTGGCACGCTGTCGGGCAACCCGGTGGCCACCGCTTGCGGTCTCGCTACCTTGCGCGAAGTGCAAAAATCCGGCTTCTATCAGGCGCTAGGTGCCACGACGGCCAGCCTGGTTGCGGGCCTGGCCGGTGCAGCCGAGCGTTCGGGTATCTCTTTTTGTGGCGACAGCGAGGGCGGCATGTTCGGCTTTTTCCTGCTCGATACGTTGCCCCAGAACTATGGCGAAGTCATGAAAACCGATGGCGCGCGCTTCAACCAGCTGTTTCACGGGCTGCTTGCTCGCGGCGTGTACATTGCGCCGGCCCTTTATGAGGCGGGTTTTGTGAGTGCTGCACATACGGCCGAGGACATCCAGACCACTGTCGATGCCGCCGAGGCCGTATTCAAATTGCTGGCTGGGTAAAGCTCGCGAGCGCCGGCGTTCCCAAAAGCCAAGGCGGCAAAACCAGCACTTTGATGCACCGCATTTGCCACCGAAAGATTCATGCAACTTTCAGCGAGCGCGAACTGACCAGGCAGTTCAACACCTGGTCTGCACTTCAATCGCATGCTGACATCGCAGCGTTTGTGAAGTGGGTCGCCAACAAGCCGCCGACGTTCTACGACAATTCGCGGCGACCAGCGCGTTAAAGTTGAAACCGGGTTGCAGTTCAGGCGGAAATTGACGTTAACGTGAACCAATCTGCGCCCGAAAAGAAGCCCGCCCAAAGGCCGATATCGGCACTTCCAGGCGGGCGCTACCCAAGGCGCAAAGCCGAGTGATTACGGTGCGATCTCAATCCAATCCACGTCGATGTAGCCCCAGTCCTTCAGGACGGAGACGCTGTTGGTTCCACCGCTTAGCGTGACACCCGTGAGGGTTTTGACAGCCCAGCCGCTGCCGGTAGCGGGGAAAGATTCAGTGCGCGAGATGCCATTGACGATGACCGCGTTTTGCTGGACGGTCCAGGCGTGGTAGCGAATACGCACGCTGTAAGTGCCGGCGACGACGTTGGGAAAGCCCAGCGTCAGCATGTCGCGGCTAGCCGTGAACGAACCGACAAAGCCCGTCCCCTCGAAGCCCGCGAGATTGCTGCGAATGCCCACGCCGGTTCCAGCTACCGCGCCACTCTCGGCCTGGGTTTTGATCGCCACCCGCCCGACCAGAGCCGGTGTGCCTGCACTCGCTGAAACGAGCTCAATCGAGTCCACATCGATGTAGCCCCAGTCTTTGGTGATGGCAACAGTGTGCGTGCCTGCGGCAAAGGTCACGTTGCTGATGGTTTTAACCGCCCAGCCGCTGCCGGTTGCCGGGAAAACTTCGCTACGTGATACGCCATCGATGACCACGTTGTTTTGCTGGTTGCCCCAGGCGTGATACCGGATTCGCACGTTGTAGCTGCCCGCAGCAAGGTTGGGAAACGACAGCGTCAGCTTGTCGCCTGCGGTTGTGAAACTGCCGACGAAGCCTGAGCCTTCATAGCCAGCGATGTCCTTGCGAACGAGCACACCAACGCCCGAGAGCACGCCACTTTCTGCCTGACTTTGCGCGGCGGCGCTGCCGACTGGCGCTGGCGCTGGTGCTGGTGCTGGAGCTGGAGCTGGTGCTGGTGCTGTTGCTGTTGCTGTTGTCGTCGTTGTGCCTGCAGGCGGAGTCGGATTCCACCAGTTGCCCGATGCCACAAGCATCGACAGCAGGCTCAACTCAGCGTCATAGTAGGTGGTCGTGAGATTTGAACTCATCCAGTCCCATGAAGCATTGACATAGGGCTGGAACCTGGCATCAACCTGCGCGCCATTCATGATCCCGCCGATCACACCCTTCGACAGCCAGCCAAACCCCATCGGCGTGCCATTGAGTTGATATCCGATAGCCGTTTTGGCGGGGTTTCCTCCCGTCGTCGTGACAAAGAAGTTCGTCATCTTCATGAGCACGGCTTTCCAGCGCGGGTCGCCCGACATTACGTAGTCGGTACCCCAGCGCCAGGGGTTGCGCTGCGCGTTCGCAAAATAATGCATTTCAGTGTTCACGCCGTCACCCAT
>JANOOO010000450.1:0-5848 GCA_031421375.1 Polaromonas sp. | reverse complement strand
GCGGCCATCGGGCGACGGCACCGCGCCATGCGCGTCAATGCAGCCGTGGTAAAGCGGCTTGTGAATCATCGCCGCGTGGGTCGGTGCAATGCCTGCCGTGACATAGCGAAACGGCGGGCGTGGGTCTTCGTCGAAGCTGGTCAGGTTGATGGTGGTGGCAACGGTATTGCTGAGCGGGTCAATCACGACCAGCGTGTTGGAGTCTTCGTTGGTGATGAACACGCGGTCGCGCGAATCAATATGGGCCGATGCAGCGCTTGTCGATGCAGCTTTTCCCGATTGCGCGAAGCCCGCCGGGAAGGCCGCGGCGGCACCGGCCGTTGCGGTCCATTTAAGAATGTCTCTGCGATCAGGATTCATGAAGTGTTTCCCGGGGTTTGCAGACGAAGGACGAGTCGGTGACGGTGAGCCATTGCCACGCACCACTGATTGATTTGAACAAACCGAGACCCGCCACGCTGTCATCCAGCTACGTGACATCGTGCAGTCAAAGGTGGGCTGGCTTGCTGCCGGGCCGGGCCGGGCCGGCTTGATGCGAAGTCAAGCGCGGCGAAGTGCAGCCAGGCGAAGCGAGGCGGCAGCTAACCAGCCATCCGCACCCGCCGCGCCGCTTCTTCAGCGCGCGCATCGTCAATCTCGCGGATCACACCGCCGACGTTGACCGGCCCGGTCTGGCGCGCAAAGCGGCCAATGAGCGGGGAGTCTTGATTGAGCAGGCCGCGCTCGTACAGCGCCCAAATCTCCAGCCCGTAATCGCTGCCCAGCAGTTGCGGCGCGAACTGGCCGAAAAAGTTCTTGAGGTTGTCCACGTCACGCAGCAGCATGCGTTTGGCGTGGTTGTTGCCGGCGGCGTCGATGGCCTGCGGCAAGTCGATGATGACCGGGCCATCAACACCGTTTTCGCTCGCCAGCAAAATATTGAATTCAGACAGGTCGCCATGCACCACGCCCGCGCACAGCATGCGCACCACCTCGCGCACCAGCGTTGCATGGTGGCGCAGCGCGTCAATAGCAGTGAACTGCACGTCGTTCAGGCGCGGCGCGGCGTCGCCGTGCTCGTCGGTGACCAGCTCCATCAGCAGCACGCCATCGCAAAAGTTGTAGGGCTTGGGCACGCGCACGCCAGCCGCAGCCAGCCGGTACAGCGCATCGACTTCTGCGCTTTGCCACGCGGCCTCCTGGGACTCGCGACCGAATTTCGTGCCCTTGGCCATTGCTCTGGCCTGCCGGCTGTTTTTGACCTTGCGGTTTTCGGTGTAATCGGTGGCCTGGCGAAAGCTGCGCTCGGTCGCTTCCTTGTAAACCTTGGCGCAGCGGGTTTCATCGCCGCAGCGCACCACATAGACCATCGCTTCCTTGCCGCTCATCAGCTGGCGCACCACACTGTCGATCAGCCCCTCTTCAATCAACGACTGCAAACGTTTGGGTGTTTTCATGAGGGCATTTTGCCCTGTGGGGCAAGCGGTTTAACCAGCGATTGCCGCTACGATGAACAGGGCCATGTGCCTGACCCGTCTCAGGCACCGCACAAATACAGAAACTATTTTTTTAATACTTCACACTTCATGACCACCCTTTTTCTCAGACAAAACCAAATGCGCCTGACAGCTCTGGCCGTGCTGGCTTTGATTCAAGGCTGCGGGCAGACTGAGCCGGGCCGTGTTGCCAGCCCGGCTCCGGTCACGAACCAGACGAACACCCCGAACGCCACACACGCCACGAATTCCATGCAAAACCAGCCACAACGCCAGCACGAGCAAACCTGGCGGGTTGTCGTCAAATTCAGCAGCAGCGGCACCGGGCGGGAGTCGCCCTTGCTGGCCGGGCTGACGCGCCAGGCGCAGGCACCCGTCAGCTTTATCGCCAGCGTGGCAGCAGATACGCATGTCTATCGAATCGAGCCCGCTTCAAGCCAGCGGGCCGAGGACGTGTTGGCGCGGCTGCGCGCCATGCCCGGCGTGGTTTTTGTTGAGCTCGACAGCCTGGCGCGGGGTTTGTAGCGCCTTGTCGAGCCTTTCGTCAGCGACTTGCCGCCTTGCAACCGGGCGAACGGGGAAATCGGTAAACGGCGCATAGGCAGGCTGGCTGTCCAGTGAAGTGGCCTGCACAGGCCCACGGCTAAGGTGCATTTGTTCACGCGTGCAGTTCCAGCACGCGTTGATAATCTCCCGCATAAATCCGCCAAAACACGAAAACATACGCCCCATGGATTCACTGTTTTCGCGCCTCCCGCATCGCCTTGGTCGCACCGGCTTTGCGCTGTCGCTGACCACTTTATGTCTTCTGGCTACAGCGCAGCTGGCCGATCCGCTGCAAACCGGCGCGCTCATGCTTGAGAAACCCAGCCGACCAGTGGCCCTTGCTGCCAGCCCTGCCGACCAGCCCAGCCACAACCGGCTGATCATCAAGTTCCGCACGCCCGCGACCACGCTCGCAGGCGTGTTCGATCACCGCGCCGCCGAGGACCGCGTGACTTCGCTGGCAGCCAGCAAAAAGGGGCAAATGCCTTCTGTTGCCGGCATGCGGCGCGTGAAATCGGTCTCTGCGCAAACCGATGTGGCGCTGCTTGACCAGCCGCACAGCCGCACGCAATTGCAGGGCGTTGCCCGGCAGCTGGCGCTTGACCCGGCTGTTGAATATGTCGAGATCGACGAGCTGGCACGCCCGCTGTTCACGCCGCTGGACCCGGGCTACACGCTCAACCAATGGCACCTGAAAGACGCTTCCACCACCGACGCAGGCGCGGCCAACCTGCCCAGCGCGTGGGACGCAAACCGGGGCAGCGGCGTCGTGGTGGCGGTCATCGACACCGGCTACCGCCCGCACGCCGATCTCAACGCCAACTTGCTGCCGGGCTACGACTTTGTCACCTTCGCCACGGCCAATACCAACGGCGGCGGTCTGGGCGGCAACGGACTGGACCCGGGCGACTGGGAGTCGGCCGGCCAGTGCGCCACCGGCTCGCCAGCGACCAACAGCAGCTGGCACGGCACGCATGTGGCCGGCATCATTGCCGCGGTCAACAACACGGCAGGCGGCGTCGGCGTTGCCTTCAACGCCAAAATTTTGCCGGTGCGCGCGCTCGGCACCTGCGGCGGTTTTGGCTCTGACATTGCCGCTGCCATGCGCTGGTCAGCCGGGCTGCCCGTGCCCAACGCGCCCGCCAATGCCAACCCGGCGAAGGTACTGAATCTGAGCCTGGGCGGCCCCGGTGCTTGCTCGCAGGTCTATCAAGACGCGGTAGATGCCGTACGCGCTGCAGGCAGCGTCGTGGTGGCGGCCACTGGCAATAGCGGCTCGGGCTTGATTGGCCGGCCGGCCAATTGCGTGGGCGTGATTGCAGTCACGGCGCACACCCGGCTCGGTGACAACGCCGATTACGCCGACATCGGCGTCGGCACAGCGCTTAGCGCACCGGGTGGCGGCAAAGGCGTGATGCTGGTCGGCGCGGGTGATTTGATTTACTCCACCATCAACCTGGGCAAGCAGGCCCCGGGTGCAGACGGTTATGCGCAACTGGCTGGCACCAGCATGGCCGCGCCGCATTTGTCGGGTGTGCTGGCGCTGCTGAAAAGCCTCAAACCCAGCCTCACGCCCGACCAGCTGGCGTCGGTGCTCAGCAACTCGGTCCGGCCCTTCCCGGCGGGCACTTACTGTTCAGGCCGCAGTAGCTGCGGAGCCGGCATGCTCGACGCCACGCGCGCCGTGGCCAGTGTCAATGCGGCCGAGCCCTTTGCCAAGGCCAGCGTTGGCCCCGGCGCGGCCAACGGCAGCCGACTCGTCGGCACAACCGTGGAGCTGACTGGCCAGGCCACGTCGCCACTGTCGCCTCAACCGGCCTTCACCTACAAATGGACACAGCTCTCAGGCGCGCCAGTCACGCTCAATGGCGCTGCGACGGCGAACGCATCGTTCGTCGCGCCGATGACCGCAGACAATTTTTTCTTTGAGTTCAGGGCGACCGAACCCGGCTCCAGCAAAACTGCGACCAGCCGCGTCAGCGTGGCAACCAACACCGCGCCGGTGATTGCCGCAATCGCCGCGCAAAGCGTCGTCGTCAGCGAGGCGCTGAGCTTCACCGTGACAGCCAGCGACGCTGAGCGCGATGTGGTTGTCTTTGAGGCGGGCAGCCTTCCTGCCGGTTCGAGCTTCGACGCAGCGACTGGCCAATTCAACTGGCCCAGTGCCAGCCCGGCAGGAAGCTATTCAATCACCGTCACACCGACGGACGGCAAAAACAGCGGTACGGCGCAAACCGTCGCTATCACGGTCAGCTCGCCAAGCCCATCAAGCGGCGGCGGCGCAATCGGCTGGTGGGACGGGCTTGGCCTGCTGGGGCTTGCGTCACTGGCCTTGTCCGCGCGCCGTCGCCGGTTCATGGCCAAGCATTAAAACAAGACTCACGGCGACCAGCCCGCCGCCCAACCCGGCCCAATGAGCGGGCCGATACACCGGGATTTGCAGCCACGCATCGAACGCGCTGGCCGCATCGGCACCCTGCAACAGCAGCTTGCCCACCAGCGCCAGCAAGACCCCCGCTGCCATGACGCGCCGCCCGGGCAGCGAGTCGGCCGTGCTAGATGTAACCAGCCCGCCTTGCCGGCTACGCGCCTGCATCAAATAAACCGCATTACCGGCCCACAGCCCATGCAGCGCGCCTGAAAGCCCGGCGTAAAACAAGCAGTCGCCGTCCAGCACCAACACCAGCGCGACGCCGAGCGCGCCACCTGCCAGCGCGACGCACTGCGCGGGCAACGCTACCCACACGCGCCAGGCCAGCAGCGACACGGCCAGAGCGGCGGCGTTCAATGCCGCATGTCCCAGGCTCAGATGCACGAATTGCGCACTGAGCAGCTGCCACCCCTTCCCGGCATCAAACGCCGGCCGTGAAAAGCGCAGCAGCTCTGGCACGTCTGGAATCAGTTGCAGCGCCAGCAGCAGCGCAGCCGACAACAGCACCCACAACGCGTGCAGGGGCTTGAGCGGCGGCAAATCCGGTGTCAATCCGCCCCCGGTTCAGTGCGCAGTCAGCTCAATACGTCCCCGGATACGCGCCACCATCGGCAAGCACGTTTTGCCCGGTGATGTAGCCCGCGTGCTGGCTGCACAAAAAGGCGCAGATGGCGCCGAACTCGGTCGGGTTGCCGAAGCGTTTGGCTGGAATATTGTTGCGCCGTGCAGCCATCACGGCCTCAAGCGGCTGGCCGGTTTTGGTTGCCGCGCCCTGCATGGTGCCGCGCAGCCGGTCGGTTTCAAACGCGCCGGGCAGCAGGTTGTTGATCGTCACCCCTTCGGCGGCCAGCTTGGTGCGCGCCACACCCGCGACAAAGCCGGTCAGGCCGCTGCGCGCGCCATTGCTCAGGCCCAGAATGTCGATGGGGGCCTTGACCGAGCTCGAGGTGATGTTGACGATGCGGCCAAAGCCCCGCGCCGCCATGCCATCAACCGTCGCCTTGATCAACTCGATCGGCGTCAGCATGTTGGCATCGACTGCCTTGATCCAGGCCTCACGGTCCCAGTCGCGGAAGTCGCCCGGCGGCGGGCCGCCTGCGTTCGTCACGACGATGTCGAAGTCCTGGCGCATCGCAAACACCGCCGCCCGCCCAGCCTCGGTGGTGATGTCGGCCGCGACGAATTGCACCTCGGCCTTCACTCCGCGCTCGCCGACTGACTCGCGCAGCTTAGTCGCGGCCGCCTGCAACGCCGCGGCCCCGCGCGCGACGATCAACACGTTGACGCCCTCACCTGCCAGCGCCTGCGCGCAACCCAATCCCAAACCCTTGCTGGCCCCGCAAACCAGCGCCCATTTACCGGCAATACCAAAATCCATGATGACTCCTTGAAAAAA
>JANOOO010000449.1:0-2961 GCA_031421375.1 Polaromonas sp. | reverse complement strand
GCGGTCTGCCTGATCCTCGACGAGTTGCTGCGCGTGCGGCGAGCGAAGTAGCGCTTGCCAGCCATGAGTCGCTATTAAATCAGGAGCTGTTCCTGTCCGTCCGGTGGGGCTTTAAGCCCGATTTATTCAAAAAAAACGGCCCCGCAGGGCCGTTTTGACGGAAGTCTGACCGGCCCGCCTACAAAGTCAAAATCGTGCAGCCCGTGGTCTTGCGCGCCTCCAGCGAGCGGTGCGCCTCGGCCACGTCGGCCAGGGCGAAACGCTGGTCAATGCGGATCGCAATGCGGCCGCTGGTCACCATCGAAAATAAATCGTCGGCCATTTGTTGCGTGACTTCACGCGTGGCGATGTGGGTAAACAACGTCGGCCGCGAAACGTAAAGCGAGCCCTTGCCGGCGAGCACATTGATGTCCAGCGGCTCGACCTTGCCTGAAGCGTTGCCGAAATTGGCCAGCAGGCCGAAGGGGCTCAGGCAGTCAAGTGATTTGGTGAAGGTGTCTTTGCCAACCGAGTCGTACACCGCCTTCACGCCCTTGCCGCCGGTGATCTCCTTCACACGCGCAACAAAATCCTCGCGCGCGTAGTTGATGACATGCGCCGCGCCGAGCTGTTTCGCCAGCGCACATTTTTCGTCGGAACCGGCCGTGCCAATCAGTTGCAGCCCCAAGGCTTTTGCCCACTGGCAGGCGATCAGCCCGACGCCGCCAGCCGCTGCGTGGAACAAGATGAAGTCGCCAGACTGGAGCCCGCCCTGGGGCTGCGTGCGGCGCAGCAGGTATTGCGCGGTCAGCCCTTTGAGCATCATGGCCGCGCCGGTTTCAAAGCTGATGCCGTCGGGCAGTTTGCAAACGCTTTTCGCAGGCATCACACGCAGGTCGCAGTAACTGCCCGGCGGCTGGCTGGCGTAGGCGGCGCGGTCGCCCACCTGCAGGTGCGTCACGCCCTCGCCAACGGCATCGACGATGCCGGCCGCCTCCATGCCCAGATGCAGCGGCAAGGGCAGGCTGTAGAGCCCGCTGCGCTGGTACACGTCGATGTAGTTCAGGCCGACAGCCTTGTGGCGAATGCGAATCTCGCCCGCCTTGGGTTCGCCCACCGGCACATCGACCAGTTTGAGTTCTTCAGGGCCGCCGGGGCGGTCGATGCGTACGGCGCGGGAGGTGAGTGATGTCATGCGCGGGTCCAGTTCAGATGAAGGAAGTGAAAGAGGTTCTTCGGCTGTCGCACCAGCGGTGAGACAGGGTGATGATAGCCACGCAAGCGGGTTCGTCGTGCAGGCATATCCCCTTGATTCCCGAAGGTACTGCCCGTAGCCTGAACGGCCTTCGGCCCTGCCGAGCCCTGCGCGCCAGAAGCCGCAAGCGACGGCGCTAGCGCTGGCGAAGCGATTGTTAAAGTTCAGTCCATGAATCAGCGCCTGGGCCTCGGCACCTCTTTTTTACTCGTGATACCGCCGCTGCTTTGGGCTGGCAATGCGGTGGTCGGCCGGGTCGTCGGCGATCTGGTGCCGCCGATGACGCTGAATTTTCTGCGCTGGGCGCTGGCATTTATGATTATGCTGCCGCTGGCCCACGGCGTGTTGCATCGCAGTGGGCCCTTGGCGGTGTGGCCGCACTGGCGGCGCTTTGCGCTGCTCGGCCTGCTCGGGGTCGGCTGCTACAACGCCCTGCAATACCTGGCGCTGCAAACTTCGTCGCCGCTCAACGTGACGCTGGTGGCTGCCAGCAGCCCGGTTTTCATGCTGGGGGTCGGTGCGCTATTTTTCGGCCAGCGCGTGTCAAACAGGCAGGCACTCGGTGCTGTGCTGTCGATTGCCGGCGTGCTGGTGGTGCTGTCGCGCGGTGAGCCGGCCTTGCTGGCTCAGGTCAGGCTGGTGCCCGGCGACGTGTATGTGTTGATCGCTACGCTGGCCTGGGCGTTTTACAGCTGGCTGCTGGCGCGGCCCGATGACAGCCCGGAGATTCGCCGTAACTGGGCCGCATTCCTGATGGCGCAAATCGTCTTCGGCCTGGTTTGGTCGGGCCTGTTTGCAGGCGGTGAATGGGCCTTGACCGATGCGCAGATTGTCTGGGGCTGGCCGCTGGCTGCCGCACTGGTGTATGTGGCCGTTGGCCCGGCCGTGCTGGCTTACCGCTGCTGGGCCACGGGCGTGCAGCGCGTCGGGCCGAACGTGGCAGGTTTCTTCGCCAACCTCACGCCGCTGTTTGCAGCCCTGCTGTCGGCCGCCTTCCTGGGCGAGTTGCCGCAGGTCTATCACGCGCTGGCCTTTGTGTTGATCGTCGGCGGCATCGTCGTGTCGAGCCGACGATGAGGGCAGGCTGAAGGCGACCGCCGTTCAAGGCCCGCGGGTGCCGCCAAGCGGCGGGAATTCAGCGTCTTTGCCAACTTTCGGGCTCTGGCGCAGCGCGGCCAGGCGGCGCTGCATGCTTTCGATTTCGGTCGTCTGCCCGGAAATGATCTCCTGGGCCAGCTGACGCGTTGCCGGATCGCGCCCATGCTGCAACACCAGCCGGGCCATCTCGACCGCGCCAACATGGTGCGGAATCATCATCGTCAGAAAGTCGATGTCAGGGCTGCCGCTGGCCGGTGCCGCGTGCATGTCTTGCATCATGCGCGCCATGCCGGCATCCATATCCTGAGTGAAACGCGTGTCGCCGACCGACGCACCGGCCTGTGCGGGGGCGGGCACGGGCTGGGCCGCCACGTTAGAGGTGCCACCGGCCAGCAGCATCGTCATCAAGAGGAAAAATATCCTCATGCAGTTTGCCCTTTCACCCCCGGCCGCACGTAAACCAGGTTGATGCTTTTCTTATTGCGCAATCCGCCCGATGGCAAGGCCAGGTTGCCCAGCGGAATTTGCGCAATGAACCGGGGCTTGAAGGGGTCGCTGACGTCGAAGGCGCTGCACACCGTCTGACCTGCGTTCGGCGTTCCGGGCAGTTCGTCCTGTTCGTGGGCGAT
>JANOOO010000448.1:0-2622 GCA_031421375.1 Polaromonas sp. | reverse complement strand
GCCGCCAAAAAAGCCTCAACTTCTTCCAGATGTGCGGGGCTCAAGGTGGCTGGGTCAACCGGGTTTTTAGGCCGGTAGCCAAGCCGCGCTGACACCACCGTGTAGCCTTGCGCGGGCAAAGCGCGGCTGACCAGATCAAGGTCGCCTGCGTCCGTGAGAAACAGCGTGCATCCGGCAGACTCGCCGGGCTCAAAGTCCTGCGCGCCGGCTTCAATCGCAGCGACTTCGGCGTCGCTTCCAGCAGCGCTGGGCTCGGCTTCAATCAGGCCAATGTGCTTGAAGTCCCAAGCCACCGAGCCCGCCGCGCCAAGCTGGCCCTTGCGAAACAGCACGCGCATCTCTGGCGCGGTGCGCTTGACGTTGTCGGTCAGGCATTCAACCATCACCGGCACCTGGTGCGGCGTGAAGCCTTCGTACATCACATGCTCAAAGTGAACGGCCTCGCCGCTTAGCCCTGCGCCTTTTTTGATGGCCCGGTCCAGCGTGTCTTTTGGCATCGACGCTTTGCGCGCCTGTTCAACGACCAGGCGCAGGCGCGAGTTTGACGCCGGGTCAGCCCCGCTGCGCGCCGCAACCATGATGTCTTTGACCAGTCGGCCAAACAGCTTGCCCCGCGCATCGGCTGCCTGTGCCTTGCCTTTTGCTTTCCACTGTGCGCCCATGCTGATGCTCCTTGCGTTTGTTGCCCCGGAGTTTACCGACGCAGTGCTTTGTGCCTCTTTTATGGGTACGGCTCTGAACGGGCAGATGTGACGGGCGCGGAGTCCTACACCCAATCACGTTTGCTACGCAGCTTATTACTGCGCCTGAATTTCAATAATGAATTTGGACCTGGTTGGGCAACAGCGGCAAAAAAGGGGGGCAAACATAACTAAACGATCTGCAATTCAGAGGCGACTCACGAAGCCAGCTTGGGGTCTTGTGACGGCGTTCGTGCTGGTGGCGTGCGGCGGTGGGGGCGGCGGGAACGCAACCGGCGCGGGTTCAAACCAGTCAGCCGACCCGGTGACAGGTGACGCGCCCGCGACCCCGCAGCCGACGCCCGGTCCTGCTCCGGTTGCACCCGTTGCCGGTTTGGAGATCACGGCTGACACCACGGCGCAAAGAAACACGCGCTACGACGTTGCGGCGACAACCGGCATCGTTAATCTGACGCTGCCGCAGTTCATCGTCGCTGGCGACTTTGTGAGCATTCGCGGGCTGGCCGGCAGCCGCTGGCGGCTCACGCCCAACCCTTCGCCGGGCACCACCGCGCGCTCGGATATGACGCCGCAGGCCGTATTCACCGACAAGCTGCCGGGCAATGTTGCGCCGGGCCGGGTCTGGAAGGGGCAAGCGATACCGGTCACGCCACAGGCGATCTCGTCAAATCAGTCGGGCGAAATTCTGATTGCTGCCTCGTCGCTTGAGCTTCAGGTATCGACCGATGCCGGTGCGACCTGGGCGGCCGCCAACAGCCCCGCGGGGCAGAACTGGGTATCGGTTTCGGCCCGGACCGAGCCGTATCCGTCGGCTAGCCCGGGCCGGAGCACGCTGCTCGCTGCAGCGGCTGGCGGTCTCATTTACAGCTCGCTGGACCTTGGCCGCAGCTGGCTTCCCCTCACCAGCACGGATCCGGGCGTGAACCTGGCCAACCGGGATTGGCGCGCCGTCACGACTGATCAACGGGGGATCCACATTGCGGCTGCGGTTTTTAACGGGCCTATTTATCGCAACGCTCAATCGGGCAGAGAAGCCGGCTGGCAGGCAGGCACCCTGGTTGGCACCACCACACCGCTGATCCGCCCCTGGCGGGGCATTGCCAGCGAGGCCGACGGCAATGTGATGGCTGCGGTGACCGAAGCGGGCGAGGTGTTCGTGTCCGAGACGGGCGGTCAGACATGGCAGCTGCGCAACGTGACGGTAGTCGGCACTGCCATTGCACCCCAGCGCGGGCAGTGGAGCCAGGTCGCCATCTCGGCCAACGGCAACACCATTGCGGTGGCCGGGGAGCGCTCGTCTAGCCTGTTCATTTCGCGCGACCGGGGTGTGACCTGGAGCCAGGCAACGGCACCGCCTGGCGACTACACCGCCATTGCGATGTCGGCTGACGCGTCGGTCATCGGTGCCAGCCTCTCAGACACCAGCAACGCCGAATTCGGCAGCCTGCAAATCTCGCGCGACGGCGGGGCCAGTTTCGACCGCACACCGACCGTGCCGGATGGCAACAGCAACTGGCGCGCGCTGGCGCTGTCGGCAGACGGGAGGCAGTACGTCGCTTCGGCCAACGGCAGCGTCTTTACCTCGCTTGGCAACCGGACCTCGATCGGTTTGCGCGGAGCAATCGAGGGCGGCGCGAATGACTTTGTTGAAGTTGAATTTCTGGGTCAGGCCCGCTTCAAGGTCAGGCAATTTATCGGCGGCCCTTTTACCGTGCGCTGACGCGTCAGCGCATTGCGCATACCATTTAAGGCGGAGTCCGCACCGGTGGACTCCGTGTCTGCAGCCTATTGCGTTTTCAATTCTTCTCACACAGGATCACATCATGTCAACCATGACTCTTTGGGGATTTAACGGTTCAACCTATGTCCGAACCGTCAAGATGCTTCTTGCAGAAAAGGGGGCAACGGACTTCGAGCAGGT
>JANOOO010000447.1:0-2357 GCA_031421375.1 Polaromonas sp. | reverse complement strand
TCCTGCGCAACCAGCTCGCTGGAGAGCAGCCACGGGTGATCGTGGCCCTGCACGGCCCAGAGCGTGTTGGCCGCCAGGTCTTTGCGCGCGACAAACCAGGGCTCGTGCTCACCGACGCCGCGCTGCCCGCGTGCCTGCGCGTCTTTCAAATCAGCGCCGCGCGCCTTGACGCCGCCAATCCCCAGTCCCTGCCGCTGACCGAGCGTGTAAAAACTCAAACCGACGTGCTCGCCGACGACGCGGCCGGTGTCGCTTTTGATTGGCCCCGGCGCGCTGGCGATGTAGCGTTTTAAAAACTCGCGAAAGGGCCGCTCGCCGATGAAGCAGATGCCGGTTGAATCTTTCTTTTTCGCATTCGGCAGGCCAATCTCTTCGGCGATGCGCCGCACTTCGGTTTTATGCAGCTCGCCAATCGGGAAGCGCGTTTTAGCGAGCTGCGCCTGGCTCAACCGGTGCAAAAAGTAGCTCTGGTCTTTGGCTGGGTCCAGGCCCTTGAGCAGCTGATACTGCCATTCGGAAACACGGGCGCCATCGCACGCGGTCGCGTGCGATTCATCTTGGTAATGCCCCCCGGGCATTGCGCCAGAGGAAGCCGCTACGCGGCGCACCCTGGCGTAATGCCCGGTGGCGATGCAGTCGGCACCGACCTGCATGGCGTGGTCCAGAAAGGCTTTGAACTTGATCTCGGCGTTGCACAGAATGTCAGGGTTGGGCGTGCGGCCAGCCTGGTATTCACGCAGAAACTCGGCAAAGACGCGGTCTTTGTATTCGGCAGCGAAGTTGACGTGTTCGATCTCGATGCCGAGCACGTCGGCGACGGCGGCGGCATCGACAAAATCGGCGTTGGAGGTGCAGTAGGCGTCAGCCGCACCGTCGCCGCCCGCGCCAGCGGGGCGGTCGTCGTCTTCCCAGTTTTTCATGAAGATGCCGACGACTTCGTGGCCCTGCTTTTTCAAGAGATGCGCGGTCACGGCCGAATCGACGCCGCCGCTCAAACCGACAACGATGCGCTGCTTTTTCCCGGGTGAATCGCTCATGCGGGAATTATCGGCGGGTGGTGGTTCATCGTTTTGCGTGGGGCGGCGTGCATATCGACCTCAGACGCCCTCACCCCCGCCCTCTCCCGGGGGGAGAGGGGCACCGCACCCCCGGCTTGCTCCTTCTCCCTCCGGGAGAAGGCTGGGATGAGGGTTCCCGCTCAGTCCTTCAAACTCGCCAGCACCCGATCGACCATCACGCCGGCCTGGCCGAGATGGTTCATCGGGTCGCAGAAGCCTTCGAGCTGCGCCCGCGTGACGTGCCGGGCGATCTGCGGGTGTTCGGCCAGCAGCTCGATCAGCGGGCGCTTTTGCTGCAGCGCGTCGCGGCAAATCTCATAGACCAGATCGTGCGCAAACTCGCGGCCGATGTAGGGGCCCAGCCCCATCATCACGGCCTCGGACATCACCAGGCCGTGAGTCAAGTCGATGTTGCGGCGCATCTGCACAACATCGACTTCGAGCCCGGCGAGGATGAAGCGGGTCTGCTTGAGCGCGCCTGACATCAAACAAAAAATCTCGGGCATTGCGATCCATTCAATCTGCCACGGCCCGGTCGAGCGCTCGTGGTCGGCGACCATCGCGTCCATCAGCGACGCGGCGAGCTGGCGCACCACCGAGATCGTCGCGTGGATGTAGAGGCACGAAATCGGGTTGCGCTTTTGCGGCATGGTCGAGGATGAACCGCGCCCCGGTGCAAAGGGCTCGAAGACCTCGGCAACCTCGGTTTGCATGAGCAGCTTCACGTCCATCGCGATCTTGCCGAGCGAGCCGCCAAGCACACCCAAAAACGCGCCGACCTCGGCAAAGTTGTCGCGCACCGTGTGCCATGAAATCAACGGCTGGCCCAGGCCGAGTTCGGCCATCAGCGCGGCCTGGGTTTGCATCCCGCCGTCGCCCTGGCCCAGCGACGACAGCGTTCCCGAAGCGCCGCCAAACTCGCCGACCAGCACGCGGGCTTTCAGTTGCTGCAGCCGCTCACGATGACGCTCGATGCCGGCCAGGATGCTGGCCATCTTGTAGCCGAAGGTGACGGGCGTGGCCTGCTGCAAATTGCTGCGGCCGATGATGGGCGTGCCCCGGTGCTCGCGAGCCAGCCGGGCCAGTGAGCTGGAGATGTCTTTCAAATCGGCTTCGACCAGCGCCAGCGACTCGCGGATTTGCAGCACGGTGGCGGTGTCGGTGATGTCTTGTGTGGTCGCGCCCCAGTGGCAGTATTCGCCGAGCTTGTCCCGGCAGCGCGCGTTGATCTGGTTGACTACGGCAATGATGGGGTAGCCGACCTGCTCGGTCTTGGCTTTAAGCAGCGCCCAGTCGATC
>JANOOO010000446.1:0-3372 GCA_031421375.1 Polaromonas sp. | reverse complement strand
AACTCCATCGGGGAAATAGAACCGGAAAGCGCTGCGGAAGTGGTCGCTAGTCTCACCTTGTTCGGGTTCCCGGCCCCACATCTCGACCGCACGGCGGTTGAAGTTCTGGATCACGCCAGCGCTGTCGCACGAATACATGCCAACCGGCCCGCCATCGAACAAGGCTCGAAAGCGCTCTTCGCTCCGGCGCAGCGCCGCTTCGACCGTCATGCGTTCCGTGATGTTGGTGAACAGCACGGCGACTTTGCGGCTGTCCGTTCCACCGACCCGACCTGCATAAACGTCGAACCAGCGCTTTAACGGTTTGACCTCGTTGACAAAACGGCAAGCCTGGCCGGTCAGCGCAACCTGGCCATAGGCTTCAATCCAGAATGCTTCAATATCCGGGACCAGCTCGCGCATCCGCTTGCCCGTGGCACCCTGCATGCCGGTCTGCCTTTCAAAGGCCGGGTTCAACTCCAGAAAGCGAAAATCGACTGGCTTGTTATGCGGGTCGAAAAGTACGTCGATGAGGCAAAAGCCCTCGTCGATCGAATTGAACAAACTGCGGTAGCGTTCTTCTGATTCGCGCAAGGCTTGCTCCGCCCGCTTGCGCTCGGTCACATCAGTCCCGGTGCCAAACCATTCAATGAGCTCGCCTTGCGCATCCAGCACGGGGACCGCACGCGAGAGCATCCAGCCCCAGCTGCCGTCCGCCAGCCTGACGCGATGCTCCATCTCAAACTGGGTTTTGTTCCGAATGGCTTCATTGACCAGCGCCATCAGGCGCGGCTGGTCGTCCCGGTACACATAGTTTTCCAGCCAGTTGAGGTTCGTCACATCTGTAGTGACAAAGAAACTCTTGTCGTAGATCTGGCGCATCTCGCGCCAGTCGGGACTCATGCGGCACATCAGATCGGTGCTGGCCGTCACCACCGCGCGAAAGCGCTGCTCGCTCTCGCGCAGCGCCGTCTCGGTCTCATGCTGCTGCGTGATGTTGGTGAAAAGAATCGCAACCTTTCGGTTTTCAGCCTCGCCAAATCGGAATGCGTACACGTCGAACCAGCGCTCACCCAGGGCTTTCGCTTCGTGCGTGAAGCGAATTGCCTCGCCCGTCAGCGCAACCTTGCCGTAAATTTCAAACCACGCCTGGTCATGGCCCGGCACCAGTTCGCGCATGCGTTTGCCGGTCGCTTCGCGCATGCCGCTTTGTTGCTCAAACGCGCTGTTCACCTCCAGAAAACGGTAATCGACTGCTTGATCGTTTTTGTCAAAAATCATCTCGACGATGCAATAGCCTTCGTCCATCGAGTCGAACAGACTTCGGTAGCGGTGTTCGGACTCACGCAGCGCTTGTTCGGCCAGTTTCTGCTGCGTCACATCGCTCGCGGTGCCGAACCATTCGACGATTTCACCGTTCGCATCGAGCAGCGGGACCGCACGCGAGAAGGTCCAGCCCAGGCTGCCATCGACGGTCACAACCTGATGCTCCATCTCAAACAGGCTTTTGGTGCGGATGGCTTCGCGCACGACGGCCATCACGTGCTGCTGGTCGTTCGGGTAAATATATTCCTGCAACCAGTTGCGGTTGGGCGCGGTGGTGTCGGCAATGAAGTTTTGCCCCAGTAGCTGGCGCATCTCGCTCCAGTCCGGGCTCATGCGGTACACCACATCGGTGCTGGCCATCACCAGCGCGCGAAAGCGCTCTTCGCTTTGACGCATGGCCTGCTCTGCCTGCTTGCGCTCGGTGATGTCGAGGTTGGTGGCAAAAGTCCTTGCAGGCTGGCCGCCGGGGGCGAGAGCCGTGGACCACCGGGTCTCGATCCAGCGCTCGACCTGGTCGTCGCCGAGAACCCGGTAATCGAGCTTTCCAACGCTATGGCCACCGAAGAATTCCTGCAGCGCTGCGGCCACCCGCTCGCGGTCCTGAGGAACGACATGTTCAAGCAAAACCCCGGCACCGGCCGATGCGTGTTGCCCGGCCGGTGGGACGTAGCCCATCACAGCAGCAAAATTCTCCGGCGTTTGCGCCACCCCGCTGGCCAGATCGACTTCGACGTAGCTGAGCTTTGCCGATTCGGTGGCGTAACGCATCCGCCATTCGGCATCGCGTATTTTTTGCTGCGCTAAAACGCGGTCGGAAATGTCGCGGAAATAGCAAACCACCCCGTAGCGGCCATCGGGCAGCATGATGCGGTCAATCTGCCACTCGTAGTACTCGGTGCCCGCCCGGTCGGCGCGCTTTTCAATCAACTCGGGCACATGGCAGGACTCACCGGTCTCTAACGTGTGGCGAAATTGTTTGATGTGCTCTTCGGCCCGCTTGAGCGGCCACAAAATGTGCATCACCTCGCCGAAGTCGCGGCCAATCAGCTCCGGTATCGTGCCAAACACCGGCCGCGCGCTGCGGTTCACCAGGCGAATGCGAAAGTCGGCGTCAATCAGGTAAGCACCCAGCGGCGCTGAATTGAGCAGGGACTCGAACTGGTCGGTGCGTTCGCGAAGCACCATCTCGGCCTGCTGGCGCTGTGTTACGTCGCGTGAGACCGCGAGCAAGTGCTCAGGCTGGCCACCCGCATTGAGGATGGGAGATATCGCCACATCCCACCATTTAGGCGCGCCGCCAAACATGCGGAAAAACCCGACGAAACGCCCGGCCCCGCCCTTCGCCGCCGATTGGATCGCCGCCCGCGCCGCCTGCACGTCGTCCGCGCCCTCCCAAAAATCAATCCACGACTTGTTTATAAAAGGCTGAATGTCTTCAATGCCCAGCAGCGACTGGCCGGTCGGCATCGACAGCAATTTGCCGTCGAGATCAAGAACCTTGATGCAGTCGGGGCTGCTTTTGAGCACACTGCGGCCAAACGCTTCGCTCGCGCGCAGGGCGTCTTGCGCCAGCTCGCCTTCGCGAATACCGCGTTCGGACTCGGTCACGTCCTGAACGCTGTGGATGAGATAGGCCACCTGGCCGCTGGCATCCATCACCGGAGTGTTGACGGCCTGCCAGTGGCGCTCGTCAAAGCCGCCGCCCGCTGCCTGCGCCTTCGCAATGTGGCCGCGCAGTTGCGCCAAGGTGTCGGGCTGGCGCAGCGCCAGAGCGCGCGCTAGCGAAGCGTGCAGAGCTTGCGCCGCGCTGTGCTCGGGCTTGCCAGGCTGGTCGGAGGCGATCTCGACAAGAATCTCGGCCAGGACTGCTGCACAGGGCCGACCGAGGATGGCACTGCGCTCTGTGTGGGTGGCCCGCAGGTAGGCGTCAGTTGCCGCGACGACGGTGAACTGCGGGCTGTCGGGTGCCAGCACCAGCAGCAGGCCGGGCGCGGCGTTGAAGATCAGCTGCAGATCGAGGGGAAAGCCAGCGCTGATGGTCATGGGGTTGAACTGTGCGTCGCAGGG
>JANOOO010000445.1:0-2757 GCA_031421375.1 Polaromonas sp. | reverse complement strand
GCCGCGTATTTCCAGGTGATCCACACGGCTTTTTTGTGGCCCCTGGCTATCATGGCCTGGCCGAGTGCGCGAGTTGGTTGCGAGTTGGTAAACGAGGTGCGGAACACGTTGGGCGCGCACAGACCGCGCGTGGCGGCGTGTACGCCCGCATTGGGAATCAGGCTGAGCACGCCCGAGTCGCGCGCGACTTTTTGAATGCCCATCTGCACGCCCGAATGCACGGTGCCAACCAGCACATCAACCTTGTCGCGCTGCACCAGCTTGCTGGCGTTTTCGATGCCTTTCGACGGGTCGGATTCGTCATCGACTTTGAAGTATTCAATGTCGCGGCCACCTAGCTTGCCACCCTGTTCGTTCACGGCCAGGCGAAAACCGTTTTCGATTGCCACGCCGAGTTGCGCGAAGGTGCCGGTGTAAGGCAGCATGAAGCCGACCCGAACCTTGCCTGACTGCGCGCGCCCGATTTGCGGAAGCAGCAGGGCGGTGGACGCGGCACCGACCAGTGCGGCGCTGCGTGTCAGGATGAGGCGGCGAGAGGTCATCGAAAAACTCCGGTTAAATAATTTGACTGGCACGGACAAAGCTGCAAAACGGGGAAGGCCCGTACCATCCGATGGTAGAAGTACGGTGGGCGGGCGGCGCTAGTGTAAAACCCGAAACGGTCCTTTGGCTTGCGCTTTTCCCCGTCGGTGGGTCTGCAAATGACTGGTGCGGTGATGAGCAAAAGGTCAAGCAAAAAATTTGACGCGGCAGGCCCTTTGCACGCTCGCCCGGCTATAATTTGCGACTTGTCGGAGTGTGGCGCAGTCTGGTAGCGCACCTGGTTTGGGACCAGGGGGTCCAAGGTTCGAATCCTTGTACTCCGACCAAAATCCCTGAAAAAAGCTCACTGACAGTGGGCTTTTTTTGTGTCTGCGTCATGCTAATTTGCGCTTCAAGGCACGCAGCAAGGGTTGTATGCCGAGTTTCTGCCCGTAGCTCAGTTGGATAGAGCACCGGCCTTCTAAGCCGGTTGTCGGGGGTTCGATCCCCTCCGGGCAGACCATAAGTCATTGATTCGTATGGGTTTGCTGCTATCAATTTTACTATTTGGAATTAGAATCGCAAAACTTTGGAATATGAAACGTTCCATGCGGGTTCGCAGGCCGTAATTCCAAAGTTTCAAGCTTACAAGCCATTGACTAAAACATTGCGCCGCACCGCATGTCACTTAAACTTATTCGGTTACAACGTTTGAAGGCGTTTGCACAGTCGCGCGGACTCTCCGGACCGGTGCAGATCGGCTTGGTCATTGGTAAATCAACCAGTCAGACCTCGGACCTGCTCACCGGTAAGGCCGCATTCGGTGAAAAGGTCGCGCGCTCAATCGAGGAAGCCGCGTCACTATCGGTAAACTGGCTTGACGTTCTAGGGGAAGACGCAAATACCGCGGTATGCCCTGACTCATGTGGGCACGTTCCCTTACTCACCGAGACCCAAGCTGGCATATTTAGAGAAATAGTCAATAATTTCGATTCGATAAAGAGCAACAGGGAGCTAATCAACACCGCCGTACCGATCAAGCGGTACACCTTCGCGCTGCGTGTCTCCGGCGACAGCATGATCCCAAGGTTCTCGCCTGGCATGGTCCTACTCATTGAGCCCGAAATGGACGCGCAGCCCAACGATTACGTCATTGCTATGAGCGACGCAAAGGAATGCACCTTCAAGCAACTCATCAAAGACGGCTCAGACTGGTATCTCAAGCCATTGAACGACCGCTACCCCATCAAGGCCCTGGCCGGCTCGAAAATTATCGGCGTCGTTCGCGCCGTCGAGGAGCGCTTTCGCTGAACCGCGCCCGTGCAATTTGCGGGTTATCGCATGATCTCTCGCTTATAAGTCACTTATGGTGGTCTGCCCACAGTCGCAGATTTCGGCAATTTTAGGGTTGAGTCAGGCCGTAGGGCCGAATCTCGCCAATGATGTTTTTCCACCCACTTCATTGCGCCACTACAACGAGTTTCCGTTATTTGGCACGCGAATTTACGCAGTCGGCAAACCGAAAGTGACAACATGCCAACAGAGTATGGAAAACGACTGAGGGACGCCAGAAAGCACGCCAAGCTGACTCAGCAAGGGTTGTCTGATCGCACTGGAATCCCGCAATCAACGATCTCTACAGCCGAGCGAAACGGCCAGGGAGGTTCAGACACGATCTACGCAAAAGCCTGCGGAGTTGATGCCCATTGGCTCGCTACAGGCGATGGCGACATGTTGGAATTTGTTAGATACAACGAATGCGGCCCAGCCATCGTATTTGTGATGGCGATACAACGCGCGTGCATGCCGCTTGAAAAGCCGAAAAAGGAACGCATAGGTTTGTTATTAAACCAAATGGCGACCGATCCGGCTGGCCCGTGGGCGGCATGGGCGGCAGCATTACTGTCTGAAAAGAACGAGTGATCGACAGGCTCGGCGACCTAAAAAAGGACGACCAGCTATCGATCTCGTTCACAGTGCAATTTCCGGCGATTTCGGGGGTTCGATCCCCTCCGGGCAGACCACAAAACGCGGGGCATCAACGCAACGATTAGTTGCCGTCAGAACCCAAAATCGCATCACCTGCTACGCCATCCGCCTTGCCGGTGAGCTTCACTGCGCCAATGGCTGTATCGGCAACCAGCCCGACCGTTTTGACAGCGACGGTTCCGACGGTGTCGGCAATGGCCAGCACGGTGCATCCCTGGACGAGGGCGAGACCGGAGAGGGCGATGG
>JANOOO010000444.1:0-1535 GCA_031421375.1 Polaromonas sp. | reverse complement strand
ACGCCGAGAAAGCCGTATTCGCGCGTCGGGTCATGCGCCGGCCGAATCTCGAGCGCCATCTGGTGATTCGCGCCCAGGTCTATCGTCTGCACATGCTTGCGGGCGCGCAGGTCCCAAAAATGCACCGAATGCCCGTACTTGTTGGCGAGCAGATCCTCGGCAACGATGCCGTTTTCAAACTGTGGCGGCAGTCCCCATTCGCTCGACACCATGTAGTCGCGCGGCAGGTTCCACCAGAAGTCGTAGTGCAGTTTTTGCGGGCCACGGTCGATCTCCCAGCGTCCGCGAATCTCGAAGGTTTCGCAGTCCATGATGAAGATGCCGGGCGGGCCGTCAGTGCCGTCCTTGCCCCCGCCGCCCAGCGTGCTGATGTAGATGCCCTCGGGCCCGCAGTGGACGGTGTGCGGGCGCGAGTAGCCGGTTTTTCGGAAGATTTCTTCGGGCGCTATGGTCTTGATCAGTTTGGGGTGAGCCGGGTCGGGCTGGGTATCGACGATGTAGATGCGCGACGAGCGAATGCCCGGAATGATCAGGTAGCGGCGCTGCAAGAAAGCGTGACCCGACATTGGCGAGAGGGCCGAGCTGCAGGCGTTTCAGCCGAAGTGATGGAACTCGTCGCCGAGGTTGGGCATGTCCAGCCGGCTGAGCACGGTGCCGTAAGTTTTCGACGTCGGGTCCACATCGACCACCGCGAGCGCATCGGGCCGTGACTGGTTGGGCGACAGCAGCACGGTGTAGGCCAGATGCTCGACTTCCGCCTCCATCGCCAGCCGCGGCGATGGGTGAAAGGTCGGGTCTGGACGCAAGGTTTCCAGCATGGTTAGCTCCTTTGAAGGAAGTTGCGGGCATGGCTTCGACTGCCTCGCCAATGGGTTGCCCGGGCCCTTGACGGCTGGGATAAATGGTGCGCGTGCCGCTGGGCGATGTCAAGACTGAATGGCGCGTATGCGAATGCCAAAATGCGAAGTCAAGCAAAGCCAGTCCGGGATTCGCAACCCGAAAAATAAATCAACATTTATCCAGTCAGCCCAAAAAATAGCCGAATGAAAGATCACCCTGACGCCGCCACCCGCATTGCCGAGCTGCGCGCGCAACTGCACCGCCACGCGCACAGCTACTACACGCTCGACGCGCCCGAAATTCCTGATGCCGAATACGACCAGCTCTACCAGGCGCTGCAGGCGCTTGAAGCGCTGCACCCCGAGCATGCCAGCGCCGATTCGCCGACGCAGCGCGTGGGTGCGAAGCCGCTGGCAATGTTCGCGAGCGTGCGCCACAAAGTGCCGATGCTCAGCATCCGCACCGAAACCGATACCGAAGCCAGCGGCGCAACAAACTTCGATACGCGGATGCGAAAGGAGCTGGGCTTGAGTCCTTCGGACGCGCCAATTGAGTACGTGGCTGAACTGAAGTTCGACGGCCTGGCGATGAGCTTGCGCTACGAGAACGGCGTGCTGGTGCAGGCCGCCACACGCGGCGACGGCGAGGTTGGTGAAGACGTGACGCAGAACATTCGCACCATTCGGCAGATTCCG
>JANOOO010000443.1:0-3977 GCA_031421375.1 Polaromonas sp. | reverse complement strand
GGCTTCACGTCGGCGTACTTCCACAGCGCGGGCTCACACGGTGTGTTGGGCTGCGGCGGCACCAGCGCGTGCAACACTTCCCACAGCGGCGTCATGCTGTGTGCGGCGATGGCGTTGTAGAAGGCTTTGCGGGCGACCTGGTCGCTGGCCGGGCGAAGGGCTTGTGGGGTTTGGGCCTGGTTCATCGCTGTCATTTCAATCGATTTTGATTCCCTGCGCCGCAATGATGCCGCCCAAAATGGCCGTCTCACTCTTGATGCGGCTGCGCAAGCCATCGGGCGAGGTGCCGACGGCCTGCCAGCCTTGAGCGAACAGCTTTTGCCGCGTCTCAGAATCGCGCACGATGCGCGAGACCTCGGCGTTCAGGCGTGCCTGTGCCGCTGCCGACAGCGTGGCCGGGCCGACCAGCGCCGTCCACACCTCCAGATTGAAGTTGCGCACGTCGGAGTCGGCCAGCGGCACCACTTCAGGGGCCAATGCGCTACGCCCGCTGCTCAGGCCGACCGCCATCAACTTGCCGGCCCTGATCTGCGGCAGCGCAATGCCGGGTGGCACCAGCGCCATCTGCACCTGCCCGCTCAGCAGCGCGGTCACGACTTGCGGGTTGCCCGCATACGGCACATGCACCATGGGCAGGTCGTTGATACGCGACTTCAGCAGCTCCATACCCAGGTGGCCGACCGTGCCATTGCCGGGCGAGCCGTAGTTCCATTTGCTCCCTGCAAGGCGGGCGGCAGCAAAAAATGCGGGGCCGGCAGGCTGGCCAACAGGTGCCACCAAAATCAGCGGTGCGGTCGTCAGCAGCGAAAGCGCCGTGAAGTCTTTGGCCGGGTCGTAGGGTAGCTGGCTATAGAGCAGCTTCGCCGAGGTCAGGTTGCCGTTGATCAGTACGCCCAAGGTGTGATCGTCACTCGCCTTGGCCACCATGTCAGCGGCGATGTTGCCCGATGCGCCGGGCCGGTTTTCAACGATGACCGGCTGGCCCAGCGCCCGCGACAGTGGTTCGGCCAGCGTGCGCGCGACCATGTCGGGCGTCGAGCCGCCGGGGAAGCCAACGAGGATGCGCACCGGTTTGCTCGGCCAGGGCGCTGCGGCGGTCACTTTTTTAGAGCTGTTTTGTGCTGCAGCCCAGTGGGGTAGGGCGCAAGCAGCTATGAAAACAATAGCTATTGCGAGGCGATGGAGGCACCGGGGATCGGAGCGGGTGGCGTTCATGGGGAGCAGCCTTGCAGAAAAAAGGGAGTCGAAGCGCTATTGAAACAGCTTCGTCGGCTCGAGACGGTTGTACATCCATTTCAGGCCCGCGAAGCCCACGCTTTCAATGCCGCTTTGAAGCAGCCGGTTGCGCGCCTGCAGGTCGCCTCGCTTGAAGCTTTAGTGCATCAGCCTCATTTCGACGCAGCCAGCAAGCTGAAATGCTCAACTGTCGGCGGCGCTGCAAAAAACGGCCCGACGATGGCACGCCATTCGGCAAAGGCGGGCGACTGGCGAAAGCCCACTGTGTGGTCTTCCAGCGTGTCCCAGCAGATTTGCAGCACGTAACGCTCGGGGCTTTCAATGCCTTTGTGTACGCTGTAGCCCCGAAAGCCCTTGGCTTTGGACGCCACCGTGGCCACGCCCCGGGCGATGGCTTCGTCGAAGGCGGCCTGCTGGCCGGGGGCAATGCGAATGTCGACAAGTTCGAGAATCATCGTGGTTCCTGAAGTAGTGTGCCGACGTGGCGTCGGGCGGGTTGTGAAGCCTGCAACTCTACCGCGTCTGGCTTATGCTTTCGGCCATGAAACTCCACAGCTACTTCCGCTCGTCGGCCTCGTTCCGGGTTCGCATTGCACTTGAACTCAAAGGCATCACCTACGACTATGTGCCGGTTCACCTGCCGCGCGGCGACCATAAAAAGCCCGACTACGCGGCGCTCGCGCCCGAGCGGCTGGTGCCGATTCTTGAAGTTGATGGCCGCATGCTGTCGCAGTCGATGGCGATCATCGAGTACCTCGACGAGACGCATCCCGAGCCTGCGCTGCTACCAGCCGATGCCGAGGGTCGGGCGCGCGTACGCGCACTGGCGCAGCTGGTGGCCTGCGAGATTCACCCCGTCAACAACCTGCGCGTGTTGAAGTATTTGCTGCGTGAACTCAAGCTCGACGAAGCAAGCAAAAACACCTGGTACAACCACTGGTGCCGCGAAGGTCTTGAAGCCTTCGAGCGGCAACTCAATCAAGGCCCGGCGTCGAACTTTTGCTACGGCGACACACCCACGCTGGCCGACTGCTGCCTGGTGCCGCAGATATTCAATGCCCGCCGTTTCGGCATGCCTTTTGACGGCCTCACGCGCACGATGGCGGTGTTCGACGCCTGTATGGCCTTGCCGGCTTTTCAGCAGGCCCAGCCCTCGGCCTGCCCCGACTTTGAAGCCTGACTGGCTGATTCCCGACTGGCCCGCGCCGCCGGGTGTGTGCGCCGTTTTCACAACGCGCAATGGCGGGCAGTCGAGGCCGCCGTTTGACCGTTTTAATCTCGGCGATCACGTCGGCGATGCGCCCCTGGACGTCGCTGCCAACCGCGCCGCGCTTCAGGTGGCGACCGGCAGCCGCTGCGTTTTTCTCAAGCAGGTTCACGGCACCGACGTACTTGAACTGCACGCAGGCAGTGCCGACGGCCAAACCGCCGACGCCTGCCTCACGCAGCAACGCGGCGTGGCCTGCACCATCATGGTCGCCGATTGCCTGCCCGTGCTGTTCGCCAGCTGCGACGGCGCATGGGTGGGTGCGGCGCATGCGGGCTGGCGCGGTTTGGCTGGCGGGCCTGCGGCAGGCGGTGTGCCGGGGCAGGGCGTGCTGGAGGCGTTTCACGCCGCATTTTGCAAGGGTTTTAATGCTGTGATCCAATCAGGACGGGTGCAAACAGCTCCTGAAATCATAGCGTGGATGGGGCCTTGCATTGGCCCTCAGGCATTTGAGGTGGGGCCTGAGGTGAGGGCGGCGTTCGTGCAGGCGCAGCCCGGATCGGCCGCGTGTTTTGTGCCGCTCGCCGGAGGCAAATTTTTAGCCGATCTGCCCGCGCTGGCCCGCCTGCGCCTGGCTGCACTCGGCATTCATGACGTGTACGGCAACGACAGCAGCGCTGCCTGGTGTACGGCCAGCAACCCAGCGCAGTACTTCTCGCATCGGCGCGATGCGTCTGCGGACGGGGGCAACGGTGCGGGGACGACTGGTCGCATGGCGGCCTGTATCTGGCGGAATTGACTCGCTCAATCGACCTGCGCACCGGCAGCCGTCACCATGGTCTTGAACTTGGCCAACTGCTCTTCGATGTAGGCACCCGACTGCTTCACGCCCATCGGCAGCGGGTCAAAACCCAGCGTCGCCAGGCGCTCCAGCGTCTCGGGCAGCGCCATGATGCGCGCCACTTCCGCGTTCAGTTTGGCCGTCACGGCAGCGGGTATGCCGGCCGGCCCCATCAACGCAAACCAGCCAACCACTTCGTAGTTGGGAACGCCCGCTTCATGCAGTGTTGGCGTGTCTTTGGCGGCTTGCGAGCGCGTCAGCGCCGACGTGGCCAGCAGCCGCACCTTGCCGGCTTTGGCGTGCGGCAAAAAGATGGCGGTGTTGTCGAACATGAAGCCGACTTGCCCGCCGAGCACGTCGGTGCGCGCGGTGTCGCTGCTCTTGTACGGGATGTGGACCATGTCGGTCTTGGTCATCTGGCCCAGCAGCGCGCCGGCCAGATGGCTGGTCGAGCCGTTGCCGCTGGAGGCGTAATCGACCTTTTTGCTTTTGCCGTCAGCGAGCAAATCAGCCAGCGTTTTGTACGGCGAGTTGGCAGGCACGGCCAGCGCATAGTCGGTGCTGGCGAACACGGCGATGCTGGTGAAGTCTTTCACCGCGTCGTAGCCGATGTTCTTGATGACCCAGGGGTTGATGCTGTGCGTCGAGCTGGTCGCGAGGATCAGCGTGTAGCCGTCGGCCGCAGCCTTTTGC
>JANOOO010000442.1:0-2217 GCA_031421375.1 Polaromonas sp. | reverse complement strand
TTGCACACGGGCATGATCCAGGCGCTCGCCGATAGGGGAAAACAGCAGCACGGGCACCTGAGCCAAGCCCGCCGAAGCGTGTTCGCCCCTGATTTTCTCCAGGCAAAGTGTCAGCGGCTCGGCCATCATCACCATGCCTGGCCCGCCGCCGAAAGGCCGGTCATCGACACGCCGGTAGTTTCCTTCGGCAAATTCGCGCGGGTTCCAGAACTGCACCTCGACCTGCTTTGATTCGAAGGCGCGGCGCGTCACGCCACTGGTCAAGAACGGCGCAAACAGCTCGGGGAAAAGGGTGATGACATCGAAGCGCATGCAGTGCCTATTTTGCGCGAGCGCGGTGTTCGCCCGCCAAGCAGGGGGCGACGCCCCTGGCTACCGGCTAGTAATCAGGCTGCCAATCAACCACGATGCGTTTGCCGGGAAGATCGACGCTATCGACGTAAGCCGCGACAAAAGGAATCATGCGCTCGTCGAGCTTCTCGCTGCCGTCGTCGGCCAACGCGCTGAATTCAACACACAGCACCGAATGCGGCCCGGTTGCCATCAAATCGCGCACCCGCCCGAGATCGACGCCTTCGCGGTTGACCACCGTGAGGCCAATTAGATCGACCCAGTAATACTCATCTTTTTCGGCCGCCGGGAAGCTGCTGCGGGGCAGAAAGATGCGCGCGCCGCGCAGCGCCTCGGCCGCAGTTCGGTCGTCAAACCCTGCGAGCTTGACGACTACCGTGCCTGAATGGATTTTGGCTTCGTCGATGGCGACGCAAACCGTGCCCGAGAACGCAACAAAGCCCGGACGAAACCGGGCTTCGGGTGCCTGCAAAAACCAGGCTTTGGACTCCAACAGGGCGGCCGGGTCGCTGCTGTGAGGCAGCACCTTGAGCCAGCCTTTGACACCCCAGGCGTCCAGCACGCGCCCGACTTCGATTGCGTCGTCGGGCAGCGGGGTGCCAGTCAGGCCGGACATCAGCACGTCAGCCTGAACGGGCAAACCAGCAAGCTCAAGCGGCTTTGACCGCGCCCTGCTTGACCAGGCGTTCGACCGTCGGCGATGCTTGAGCGCCGACGCTGAGCCAGTGGGTCAAGCGGTCTTGTTCAATGCGCAGACCTTCTTCGCCGCCTTTGGCAATCGGGTTGTAGAACCCGATGCGCTCAATGAAACGGCCGTCGCGACGAACACGCTTATCGGCCACAACGATGTTGAAAAATGGACGGTGCTTGGAACCGCCGCGTGCAAGTCGGATGACGACCATGATTTATCCTTCGGGTGGTGAAAAGCGAGAATTCGCTCCCCAAAAATTACTGCAGCGCCTGGCAACTCAAGGCGAAGGGCCACACGGCCAGCTGTTTACTGCAAAGCCTGCGATTATAGCCCGCTGATACTAGCGGTTTTTCAGAGTTGTCCGGGAAGCACAAAGCGTCGGCCCGCCTTACTCGCCACCGCATCGCGACCCGCCTCCTCACTCCCCAGCCACGCCAACTGCTGCGTTTCATCATCAGGAAAGTGCCCATGCCGACGATACGCGCCAGCCTTGACGCTGACTTGCCAACCATTACCGCAATTTATGCCCACCATGTGCTGCACGGCACTGGCACGTTCGAGACCGAGCCGCCCACCCTCGCCGAGATGGGCGCGCGCCGGGCC
This sequence comes from Polaromonas sp., assembly GCA_031421375.1. GTDB lineage: Bacteria > Pseudomonadota > Gammaproteobacteria > Burkholderiales > Burkholderiaceae_C > Polaromonas. The sequence goes on along the minus strand of JANOOO010000442.1, from coordinate 572 downwards.
GATGTGCTGGGCAAGGGCCTGCCCTATCTCGTCGCCGAAGAGGCCGGCGAAGTGCTCGGCTTTGCCTACGGCAACTGGTTCAAGCCGCGCCCGGCCTATCGCTACTCAGTCGAAGATTCGGTTTATGTGGCGCACAACCAGGCGCGCAAGGGCTTGGGCAAAGCCCTGCTCGCCGAGTTACTGGCACGCCTGGAGGCTGCGGGCATTCGCAAGGTGATGGCGATCATCGGCGACTCGGCAAACCAGGGCTCAGTCGGCGTTCATGCCACACTGGGTTTCACCCCAGTCGGCGTGGTGGACTCATGCGGCTGGAAGTTCGGTGCCTGGCGCGACATCGTCATCATGCAGAAGACCTTAGGCAGCGGAGCCGCCACGCCACCGTCAAATCCACCAGCCTGATCTCAATCAACAAAAATGACTTCCCAGCCTCCCCGATTCCAAAAAAACAACACCCTCGCAGCCTGGCTGGCCCAGATCGGCGGGCAGCTTGGCGTGCATCGCCTTTATCTCATTGGCTTCAGGGACCAGCCGGCGTGGCTGCATCCGGCGCTGGCTGCGCTCGGCTGGTGGGG
>JANOOO010000441.1:0-4100 GCA_031421375.1 Polaromonas sp. | reverse complement strand
TAAGAAGGTACCTCCCCATTCCAGCAGGGGCCGCAGGACTGGCTCCGCCAGACCGCAGGCGCAGCGGCCCCCTCGGGGGGCAGGAAGCGACACGAAGTGCGCGACCGTGGGGGCAACATCCCGGCGGCCCCCTCGGGGGGGGCAGGGAGTTACGCGAAGCGAACGACCGTGGGGGCGTTGATCAAAAGCGCAGAGCCCTCACCCCAACCCTCTCCCGGAGGGAGAGGGAGTAAGAAGGTACCTCCCCATTCCAGCAGGGGCCGCGGGACTGGCTCCGCCAGACCGCAGGCGCAGCGGCCCCCTCGGGGGGGCAGGGAGTTACGCGAAGCGAACACCGTGGGGGCCATATCCCAGCGGCCCCCTCGGGGGGCAGGAAGCGACACGCAGTGCGCGACCGTGGGGGCCATATCCACTGCTACAATTCGCCCTCGAACAGACTTTCAGGCGCGTAGCTCAGCTGGTTAGAGCACCACCTTGACATGGTGGGGGTCGTTGGTTCGAGTCCAATCGCGCCTACCAATTTTCCCAAATCCCGTTTTTCCAATGATCCGAATCCGCTTTGTCAGCGGATTTTTTTTGTCCAGATTCCAGGCAGGGTAAACCAAGGGCATTGGGTTCTTGTCGGTTTCCTAGAATGGTCTCAGCCCTGAAGTCCGGGCGCAATCAGCCCTTCTTCGGAGCATGCCCGTGCCAATCATCCCAAATTCCGGCCTCAAAGCCCCGGCCAAGCGCCGCGCCCCGAAGGCAGCGGCGCAGCCTACACGCAGCCGCACCGGTGTCGATGGGGGTAGCGCTCAAAGCTCAAGCCCGGGTCAATCCGCTGCCATCCGGGTTATCAAAAAATACCCGAACCGACGTCTTTACGACACCGAAAGTTCGGCTTACATCACGCTCACTGAAATTCGTGAGCTGGTCATGGGCAGCGCAGCCTTCGTGGTGCGTGACGCCAAAACCGGCGACGACCTGACGCGCAGCATCTTGCTGCAGATCATTCTTGAAGAAGAAAGCGGCGGTGAGCCCATGTTCACTGAGGCCGTGCTGACCAACATTATTCGGTTCTACGGCAACGCGATGCAAAGCTTCATGGGGGACTACCTTGAGAAAAACGTCCAGACCTTCATGGACCTGCAAACCAATATGGCCGAGCAGTCAAAAGGCATGAGCCCCGAGAAGTGGTCGCAGTTCATGAGCGTTCAGTCGCCGATGATGAAAGGCATGCTGGGCAACTACGTCGAGCAATCCAAAACCGTGTTCACGCAAATGCAGGAACAGATGCAGGCCCAAAGCGAAAAAATGCTGTCGGCTTTTGGTTTGAAGCGCTGACCGCAGGCGTCGCAGTCTCACTCCCCGCACCGGGCCGGTCAGGGGTGCTCTGAGACAATACGCCATGAGTGAAGTTTTGACCCCTGCCGTTTCATTGCCCGATACCCTGCCCGCCGGTCGGCCCGCTCCGAAAGTCGGTTTCGTCAGCCTCGGCTGCCCCAAGGCGCTGACCGACTCTGAACTGATCCTCACTCAGCTCAGCGCCGAGGGCTACCAGACCTCCAAAACTTTCAAAGGCGCGGATCTGGTGATCGTCAACACCTGCGGCTTCATAGACGACGCGGTGAAAGAAAGCCTGGACACGATCGGCGAAGCACTGGCTGAAAACGGACGCGTTATCGTCACCGGCTGCCTTGGGGCCAAGGCGGGCGACGGCGGCGGCAACCTGGTGCGCCAGATGCACCCGAGCGTGCTGGCCGTCACCGGCCCGCATGCCACGCAAGAAGTGATGGACGCGGTGCATCTGAACCTGCCGAAGCCGCACGATCCGTTTATCGACCTGGTGCCCAATTCGTTTGGCGTGGCCGGCATCAAGCTCACGCCCCGGCACTACGCCTATTTGAAAATCAGCGAAGGCTGCAATCACCGCTGCACCTTTTGCATCATTCCTTCCATGCGCGGCGACCTGGTGTCGCGGCCCATCGGCGATGTGCTGCTAGACGCGCGTGCGCTGTTTGAAGGCGGCGTGAAGGAGCTGCTGGTAATCAGCCAGGACACATCGGCCTATGGTGTCGATGTGAAATACCGTACCGGGTTTTACGACGGCAAGCCAGTCAAGACCCGCATGCTGGAGCTGGTGCGGGCACTCGGCGATATTGCCGAGCCGTTTGGCGCCTGGGTGCGGCTGCACTACGTTTATCCCTACCCCAGCGTCGATGAGATTGTTCCGCTGATGGCGACGGGCAAGGTGCTGCCTTACCTGGACGTGCCGCTACAGCACAGCCATCCCGACGTGCTTAAACGCATGAAGCGCCCAGCCAGCGGCGAGAAAAATTTGGAACGGCTGGCACGCTGGCGCGAAATCTGCCCCGAGATCGTCATTCGCAGCACCTTCATTGCCGGCTTTCCGGGCGAAACCGAAGACGAGTTTGAGCATCTTCTGGCCTTCATGCGCGAGGCACAAATTGATCGCGCCGGCTGTTTTGCCTACAGCGCCGTCCAAGGCGCAGCGGCCAATGCGATTCCCGGCATGTTGCCACTGGAATTGCGCGAGGAACGTCGGGCGCGCTTCATGGCCGTGGCAGAAGCAGTGTCTAGCGAAAAGCTGCAAAAGCGCATCGGCGCGACGATGCAGGTGCTGGTCGATTCGGCTCCGGCGCTGGGCCGCAAGGGCGGCACCGGACGCTCGTATGCCGATGCGCCCGAGATCGACGGCATCGTCAGGCTGCTGCCGCCCGAGAAGTTCAGCAAGACCTTGAGAGTCGGCGACTTCACGCGCGCACGCATCGTCGGTGTGCAGGGCCATGACCTGATTGCCGTGCCAGTGTGACTCTGGCAGTTCTTTGGGGAAATCAAGCGGCTTTCATCGCTCGAAATTGAGTCCTAAAACGAAAAAGTCACCTTGCGGTGACTTTGTTTTCTCCTGATTTGAAGGAGCGAATTTCAGGTTTTTTGTCTGGTGGTGCCCGGGAGAGAACTCGAATCTCCACATCTTGCGATACACGGACCTGAACCGTGCGCGTCTACCAATTCCGCCACCCGGGCACAGCTAGCAGTGTACCATTGCAAGAGCGACTTGCCAGCCCGCGCCGCTGGAATTTTACCGTTCAGGGCTGCAATGCGTGCAGCGCTTTCATGGCCTGCCAAACCCTATTCAACCAAGAGATATTTATCAAAACTGCATCCCCCAACGCCGGTGCTGTGGCCGGCCTTCTCGCCGAATTTGAAGGCACGGTATCGGGCCACCGCGACGGTCACGGTTTTGTCCAGCGCGACGACGGCGAGGCCGATATTTATCTGCCACCCAATGAGATGCGCGCCGTCTTGCACAAAGACCGCGTGAAGGCGCGCATCGTGCGGCACGACCGCAAAAACCGGCCGGAGGGCCGCGTCACAGAAATCATCGAACGTTCGGCCAATCCGATCATCGGGCGACTGCTGCAGGAAGGCGGCGTCTGGCTGGTGGCGCCGGAAGACAAGCGCTACGGGCAGGACGTGCTGATTCCAAAAAGTGCGACCGGGACGGCCAAAACCGGGCAAATCGTGGTCGTGGAACTGACTGAGCCGCCCGCGCTGTTCGGCCAGCCCGTCGGACGCGTCAAAGAAGTCCTCGGCGAGATCGACGACCCTGGCATGGAGATTGAAATTGCGGTGCGCAAATACGGCGTGCCGTATGAATTTAGCGACGAAGCACTGGCGCTGGCGCGCGCCTTGCCCGATGCCGTTCGATCCGAAGACAAAAAGCAGCGCGTCGATTTGACCGACATCGCACTGGTCACCATCGACGGCGAAGACGCACGCGACTTCGACGACGCGGTGTACTGCGAGCCCGCAAAAGTCGGCCGGGGCAAAGGCTGGCGCCTGCTGGTGGCGATTGCGGATGTCAGCCATTACGTCGAGACCGGCAGTGCCATCGACATCGACGCCTACGACCGCGCGACCAGCGTCTATTTTCCCCGCCGCGTCATTCCGATGCTGCCCGAGAAACTCTCAAACGGGCTGTGTTCGCTGAACCCCAACGTTGAGCGGCTGTGCATGGTGTGCGACATGCTGGTCAATGCCAAAGGCGAGGTTCACGCCTATCAGTTTTATCCGGCCGTGATGTTCAGCCAGGCGCG
>JANOOO010000440.1:0-3282 GCA_031421375.1 Polaromonas sp. | reverse complement strand
ACGCTGGCCGCACCCATCACCAGGGAAGGCGTGGTCTTGTCGCAGCCCATCAGCAGCACGACACCGTCCATCGGGTAGCCGCGAATGCTTTCTTCGACGTCCATGCTGGCCAGGTTGCGGTACAGACTGGCGGTGGGCCGCAGCAGTGTTTCGCCGAGCGACATCACGGGGAATTCAAGCGGGAAGCCGCCGGCCTCGTAAACGCCGATCTTGACCTGCTCGGCGAGCGTGCGGAAGTGGCTGTTGCAGGGGGTCAGCTCGCTGAAGGTGTTGCAAATGCCGATGACCGGCCGGCCGTCGAACTGGTCGTGCGGCACGCCCTTGCCCTTGACCCAGCTGCGGTAGGCAAAACCGTCGCGGTCTTGTCGGCCGAACCACTGCTGCGAGCGGAGTTCGGAAGGCTTCTTTTTCGGTTTGTTGCTCATGGCTGCAGTTAGGTTTGGGCAGGGTAAAAACCCCGATTTACATTTCATACTATCGTAATACCATTGAATAATTCCCCAAACAGTTTAGCGATGTAAACGAGCTTCGTTCCAGCGGGTTAACCCCGCAGCAGCACAACTCTTCGGTTTGTCTGCCGACTGATCGGGCTCTTCTTTTCAGCTCTGTTTTGCCCACCATTCACCCGCCCAATCGCCTGGAGCCCCGCCTTGTCCAAACCCGAAATCCTGACCGTCGCCAAGCTGCCGCCCTTTTTGATGGATCCGTTGCGCGAGCATTTCACAATTCATGAACAGACGCACCAAAACGAGCCCGCTGCTTTCGCGGCGGCAGCCCCCCACATCCGCGCCATCGTGGGCGGCGGCGAGTCGAAAGTACCGCGTGAATTGATGAGCCAGCTGCCCGCGCTTGAGATGATTTCCATCATGGGTGTGGGTTATGACGGCATCGACGTGGCAGCCGCGCTGGAGCGAAACATTGCCGTCACGCACACACCCGGCGTGCTGAACGACGACGTGGCTGACCTGGCGATCGGTTTGATGCTGAGCGTGGCGCGTCAGATTCCACAGGCTGACCAATACGTGCGGGCCGGTCGCTGGCCAGGCGGTGCAATGCCGCTGGCGCGCAAGGTCTCGGGTGCGCGCCTGGGCATCGTCGGCCTGGGCCGCATCGGACAGGCTATTGCCACCCGGGCCGAGGCTTTCGGCATGTCGGTGGCCTACACCGCTCGCACGCAAAAGCCAGGACTTATCTACCGCTATTACTCAAGCGCGCAAGCGCTGGCGGCCGAGGTCGATTTTTTGATCTTGATCACCCCGGGCGGCGCGGGCACGCGCAAACTGGTCAACGCTGAGGTGTTGAAAGCGCTTGGGGCCAATGGCTACCTGATTAACGTCGCACGCGGTTCGGTGGTCGATGAGGCGGCGTTGGTTGAAGCGCTGCAACAAGGCGTGATCGCTGGTGCCGGCCTGGACGTGTTTGAGAGCGAGCCCAACGTGCCCGCTGCACTCTGGAGCCTGAGCAACGTTGTACTGACACCCCACATCGCCAGTGCCACGCAGCAAACGCGCGGCGACATGGCGGCGCTGGCGCTGGGCAATCTGCGCGCTCATTTTGCTGGTCAGCCCCTGCTCAGTCCGGTGCCTGAGTGCCAGTAAAACGCGTGTATTTTGAATGGCGTAAAGCTGATCACGGCCCCACAAGCACCATAAGTTTTTTCATCGAACCATGATCAAAAATGTCCACGGTAATACGGTTGATTTTCTCGGCGAAGCCATCGTCGCCGGGCGTTACGCTGCGGGCGCGTCAATTCCGCCTGAGCCAATGTTGTGCAGCGAGCTCGGCGTCAGCCGCACTGTGGTGCGCGAGGCCGTCAAGTCCCTGATCGCCAAAGGGCTGATGACCACGGGACCAAAAGTGGGCACGCGCGTGCTGGCGGCCGAGCAATGGAACTGGTTTGACCCTGACGTGATCGCCTGGCAAACGAAGGCCGGGTTGACGCCTGAATTTTTGCGCGACCTGCAAGACCTGCGCGGCGTGGTCGAGCCTGCTGCGATGCGCCTGGTAGCCGAGCGCGCGACGCCCGCCGACATAGCCGAAATCGAGCTGGCTTACGCTGGCATGAAGCGCGCAGTTGAAGTCGGCGGCGATTACGTCACCTTCGACTTGCGCTTTCACCAGGGGCTGCTGCGCGCTTGCCGCAACCGCATGCTGATGCAAATGAGCAAGGCGCTGGGCGCGTTGTTGCGCACCAGTTTCGAGATTTCAACGCGCCGCAAAGATGGCGCGCTCAATTCATTGCCGCTGCACCGTGAGGTGCTTGACGCCGTGATTGCACATGACGCAGACCGGGCCGAGGTCGCGATCCGCGTGTTGATCGACGGTGCCAGTAAAGACATTGAAGCCGTGCTGGCGTCGCGTCGGCGTTTACCGGTTCTGAGCCGGCCGGCGTCGCTGCTGAAAATGGCGTCGATGCCATGAGTCGCCGCTGGGTCTGCAACACCGGGAGCAGCTTGTCGCTATCAAAAATATAGCTGTCTGCGCCCGTTCGGATTGGTTAAACCGATGATTTAACCTTTGTTGAATGAGTGAATCATTGATGCAGGCATCGCTGCGTGACCGCTTCCCCGGCCCCGGCCAAAACCGATGCCGAGGTGTCGTCACACACTGTTTTTGAACAGTTCGAGAACAAGGGTTTGCATGAATGTCAAAGGTATGATGATTAGTCAATGATGCGGGAGCACCCCGTATTTTTCCCGTTACCCACCTCAGAAGGAGACTCTCGATGAAGTTAAAACTAGTGGCCACAGCGGCCTTGATGACCACGGCGTTGCTGGCCGGCGGCCAGGCGTTTTCGCAGGAAAAGCTCATCGTCTGGTGGGAAAAAGGCTTCTACAAGGCCGAGGACGATGCGCTGTTCGCGGTCATCAAAAAATACGAGGAAAAGCACAAGGGTGTCAAGGTTGAGCTGTCGCAGTATCCAATTCAGGACATGATTCCCAAGACGGTGGCGTCGCTCGACTCGGGCAATCCGCCCGACGTGGCCTTCGGCAATTCTTTTGACTTTCAGGTCACCGGCAAGTGGGCGTTTGACGGCAAGCTTGAAGACATCAGCAGCGTGATCAACCCGATTCGTTCGCGTTTTGCGCCGAACACGGCCGAGACCACCTTTCTGTACAACGACGTCACCAAAACGCGCGCTTACTACGCCTTCCCGATCAGGCAGCAGACCATACATATCCAGTATTGGGGCGACATGCTGACAGAGGCCGGGTTCAAGGATTCAGATATTCCGACCAACTGGAAGGACTACTGGGCCTTCTGGTGCGACAAGGTGCAGCC
>JANOOO010000439.1:0-4846 GCA_031421375.1 Polaromonas sp. | reverse complement strand
CCCAGGTTGATCGGCGAGTCGAATACAGGCTCCTGACGCACCCACACGCCGTTTTCGACAACGGCATCGACGGCACAGCCCACAGAACAATGCGTGCAGACCGTGCGCTTGACTTCAATCTTCCCGGTGCCGGCACCGGTGGCGGGCGCTGCGGCAGATGCCTTTTTGACCAGTGTCAACTGGGTCGCCGCCAAGCCGACACCCACCCCCATGCCGGAACGGCGCAAAAAGGCGCGCCGGTCCATGGTGGGCAGCGCGCCAGACAAGCCGCGCGACAAGCTTTGGATGAAACGCTGCGAGTCAGCGCGAACGCTGGCTTGACCATGAACCGAAGGGGATTTTTTCGTGAGCAGCATGAGCTCTCCGTAAGGGATAAGGAAAGTTAAAAAGAAAGCGGTTTAGATACGCGTGGTCTTGTAGTACTGCTTGACGTGCTCAGTCAGGCTGTAGCCACCGCCCTTTTCAGGTGCCGCCTTAGGCGGTTGAGCACTGGCCTCTACTGCGGGCGCGCCCGGAAGCGCCACAACGACGGCGGCAGCGGCACCGGTCGCGGCTGCGCTGAAAAAGAAGCCCCGACGGGAAGGTTTGGGTTGGCTGGTCGGCATACTCACTCCAGAGAAAACACAAGGCAATTAATCACAATACTTTACGCGAATTTTCGCTATTTTGTCGGTGGAAAAACCGGGAATCCGGCAAGTTCAGGGTAAACACTGAAGGCTCGTCGCACGACATATCGCACGCGGCATGAAGCCGTAGAACGACGCAGTGGTCAACTTCTATTTGATTCAAAAAATAAACACTTCTCTTCCTCAAGCCAACATGTCGAAACCCTGCGTTTCAACGCTGATAAAAGTCTGGCTAAAAACCGCCAGCGCCTTGTAAAAGCGTGCCTTCGGATGAGCCTGAAGCGACTCGCACATCACCGGCAGCCAGGGCTGCACGTGCCGCGTGAAAAATTCACGCTGTCGTGTCAAATTGCTGACAGCAACGTCATCACCCGCGATCAGGAAACGCATCACCTCGCAGACATAGGCCGCATGGTCTTCGGTTTCGGGCATGGACTCGTCGCGCCCCAGGCCGAGGTCGGCCAGGTCGGTACGCAAAGCGGCCAAAGGCTTCTCATTCAAGAAACCACTGAGATAGTGCGAACCAAACAGATAAACCTCGGGTTTACCTACGCCTGCGAACAGGGTGTCGAATTCGGCGCTGATGTCAGCCCGTGTGCTTGCGCGCGCCGCGGCGATCAGCTCGCCCCACGCCTCTTCAAGTACCGCACCCGGCTCGGGCGCCACTGTGACGGCGACTTGCAAATTGGCATAAAACGCCTGAGTGGGCGCTGCATAAAAAAGCGCGGACAGCAGGCCGTAAATCTCGGCGCGGGCGGTCTCTTCATCGAATGCGCTAGTCAGGACGGGGGCTTCGCTGAGGGTCATGGCGATCTGTTCAATCTGCAGTTATTGGATGTCGGTAATCTTGACTTCGTTGTCAGCCGAGTAAATGTCAATGACGCGGCAATCACCGCACATTTTCAAACGGTCAGCCGCTGCGCCCTGAAACATGGCGTGCCCTGCCAGTTTGCCCAACATGACTTCGATGGCCTTGAGCGTGCCGAACGGTTTGGCGCAGCGGATGCATTGGTAAGGCTGGCTCTCATTGAGTACACGCGCCTCCTTGCGCTGCGCCGTGAGCAACAGGCGCGGCTGCAAGGTGATGGCATTTTCAGGGCAGGTGGTGGCGCACAGGCCGCACTGCACGCAGTTTTTCTCAATGAACTTGAGCTGCGGCAAATCGGGGTTGTCTTGCAGCGCACTGGCTGGACAAGCGCTGACGCAGCTCAGGCACAGCGTGCAGGCATTGACATCGACGACCAGGCTGCCAAAAGGCGAACCTGCAGCGGGCAGCGCGATGGCCTCGGGCAAGGGCTGCGGCGCGTGGGTGATCAAGTGGTCGAGCGCCAGATCAAGCGTGCTGCGTTTTTCCTGCGCCACGGCAAAGCGGGCTGGCGCGGCTGGCGTCATGGTCATCGCGCGTGACAGCGCTTGCAGCTCACCGTCGAGCTTGGCCAGTGCGGCAGCGCCAGAACCATTGGCGCGAATCAGCGTGAAATGCACCCCGCTGTAGCCGAGACCATTGAGCAGACTCTGGGCAATCTGCATCTGCTGACTTAAACCGTCAAGGTAGGCCGGTGCTTCTTCATCAGTGACCAGTACCGCAACCTGGGCAGCGCCAAACGCAACGGCACTCAGCCACACGTCGATGCCGAGGCTGGCGGTGTGCCAAAGTGCCTGGGGAATGACATTGGCAGGCACCCCTGCAACGCCGGATTTCAACTGCGCAGCCCGACCCAGCGCGTCCACAAGTCGCTGGCCGGCAAGCTGGCTGTGAAAGAGCAGCACAGGCCGGGTTCCACCCGCTTTGGCGTAAGTTGCGAGTAGCGTCTTCAAGCGCACACCTTGCTCGCTGGCGCGCGGATAGGCGTAGGTCAGCGCGCCGGTCGGGCACACCGTGGTACACGCGCCGCAGCCGATGCACAGATTCGGATTGACGATGATCTGGTTGCGGCTTTTGTCGCTGCGGACGGCCTCGGCCGAGCAGATGTCGATGCAGGCCCGGCAACCAACGGTTTCGTTGCGGCTGTGGGCGCAGATTTTTTGCTTGTAAGCAAAGAATTTTGGCTTCTCGAATTCGCCCACCAGGTCGCGCAACTTGACCACAGTAGCGAGCAGGCCACTGGACGCCAGGCCGGCCGATGCGTCGAGTGCGAAGTAGCCTTGTGGCGGCGCATGCAGGCCGATCAGCGGCGAGGCACCCAGGTCGAGCACCAGATCGAAGGCGTCTTTCACCGGCTGCGGCGAACGATTGAAATCGATGGCACCAGCCGCCTTGCAGACCGCCACGCAATCGCGGTGCGAGGTGCATTTTTTTGCATCGACCTGGTAGTCCAGGCTAATTGCGCCTTCCGGGCAGACCGCCACGCAGGCATTGCAGCGGGTACACAAATCCAGATCAATCGGGTTGTCTTTGGACCAGCTGGCCTCGAATGCACCGAGCCAGCCGGTGAGCTTGAGCGCGCTGCCACTAACCACCGGGTATTGGCGCTCCTGCGCGGGTGGACTCTGGCTGGCGAGACCGCTTACGCCCTGAGAAAAAATGGTGACGGTCAGCGTGTCGGCCAGCAGCGCGGCGACCTGCTCGCAGGTATCGATCTGGCCCACGATAAGCAGTCGCCCGGTGCTTTTGTAAGTGACGGTGGCGACCGGTTCTGCCTCAGGCAGATGCGCAGCGGCGAGCAATGCCGCCATTTTGGGCGCGGCATTTTTCGCATCGCGGCTCCAGCCGCCGGTTTCGCGGATATTGACGAAACGAATCACCGACGTGGCGCGTTCGGTCTGGCCAGCCAGCTCGGTGAAAAGGCGCTTTTCCTGGGTGCAGGCGACGACGACATCGTCACCCGACTGAATGGCCTTTTGAAAATCGCCCGCCTCGCGTCGGCACAGCGCCGAGTGCAGCGTCAGTTTTTCATCAAGTACCGCGCCCAGTTGCGGGGCCTGTAGCGGCATGGTTTGGTTGCAGTCGCAAATCAGAGTGGTCATGGTCGTCGGGCGTGGCCGTAGCGGTGGTAGCGAGGGGAATTAGCTGGCCAGGTTCAGCGGGCAGCTCGGGAACCGGCGCAGTTCCCGCGAGCGGCGCAGCATCGGAGAGCGCATCTATTTCAGGCGCAGCGGCATTATCAAGTGTCAGCACGGGCGGGGGTGTTACGGCGGCTTTTGTGTCGTCCTCGTCGGGAAACAGATTGAGAAATTTGGCGCTGACCATCTGGCGCAGCATCGACTCAGGAATGGGTTCAAAAACCGAATAGTCGTCGATGTAAATATCCAGGCCGTCCATGACGTTGAACTGCGGGTCGGCGAATAGTTTTTTCATCGCCGCATTGCGCACGTCGGCAGTGACATTGCCGGCCATGAAGGGTTTGAAGTCAGAGTCTTTCGTCAGTTCCCGGGCATCGGCCAGTGTCAGCGCGGGGGGCGTGGGCAGCGGCTCGTCAGCGACGCAGGATGCCGAGGCGGGGGGCACCTGAGTTGGAGGCGCGGTTAACGGGTCGGCTGCTGCCAAGTCGGCCTTCGGCACGGGAACAGCCGCCTCCTCCAGCACCTTGCCCTGGGCCAGCGCCGCTTTGCGTTGGGACCAGCGGCCCAGAAAACCTTTATCGCTATCAGCCATGGTCCGGCCCCTTTTCAGGCCCCTTGTCAATCACTTTAACCAGCCCGGCCGACTCCTGCCCTGGCTCTTTGACGGCGCTATCGCCAACTCCCCGCGCGGTACTTTTGTCCGTGCTGATCCGCACCGGATTGCCGAACCGGTCCTGCAGCGTTTTGAAGCTTTGCGGCCGCTGCCTGCGCTTGACCTCGGGCACATGGTGCTCGGCGACAAAGGCACGCAGCCAGGCTACGACTTCCTCCTGCGCGGGGACCTGATCGACGTTTTCCTGCGCGTCCAGCCAGCGCCCGGCATCGTGATAACTCAGCGTGACGATTTGCGGCACGGCCATCGGCAGCTCGGCCAGCGCGGCTTGTTCTTCCATGCGCCAGACAACCCAAAAACAGGGTCGGTCGGTGGTCACATTGAGGTAGTAGCCCTCGGCATCGCCAGTGAACAACTCGACCTCGAAGCCCGGATGAAGCCAGCGTTCTTCACTGTCATTTTTGAACAATAAGCGCGGCGAACTGCCAAAGCCCGGTTGCTGTTCAGCTACATCGTGCAGCACCCAGCGCCAGTCCTGCCAGCGTGCGGCAGCACCCGTCAGGCGCTCTTTGCGCAGCGTCACGGCGACGGTGATGGAGGGACG
>JANOOO010000438.1:0-2793 GCA_031421375.1 Polaromonas sp. | reverse complement strand
AGCAGGCCAACGCTGGCAAGTGCGTCAAGCACCACGTCGGGCGTCAGGCGTTCGTAGGCGTGGACGGCCTCAAGCCGGGGTTTGGAAAGAGGCATGGAATCGGGCATGGGCCATTGTCGGCGCTGCGGCGTTTCTTGCTCCATCTTGCTCCGGGAGAGGACCAGGAGAGGACCAAAACAGGGACCAGGACCAGGAAAGGCAGAGGCCATTGGCGAGGGGAACCGAGGGGCGGGCTCCCCGCTTTAACCCCCTCTCCCTTCGGGAGAGGGCTGGGGTGAGGGCTCCCCGGTCCCGCTATCAAAGCCTCGCGCCAGATTCCCCACCCTCACCCCAACCCTCTCCTGTCAGCGGGAGAAGGAGAGGGAAAAAGAATTTCAGCGCCTGGCCCCCGCCTACTTCAACGTAATCGTCACCTCGATGTTGCCGCGCGTCGCGTTCGAGTACGGGCACATCTGGTGCGCGGCGTCAAGCAGGTCTTGTGCGGCAGCGCGGTCCATGCCGGGCAGCGCCACGTCGAGCCGCGCAGCGATGCCGTAGGCGTTCGGGATCTTGCCGAGATCGACACTGGCATCGACGCTGAGGTCGTCGGGCAGCGTAATTTTCTTCATGCCAGCGACGTTCTTCATCGCGCCGATAAAGCAGGCCGAATAACCTGCGGCAAACAACTGCTCAGGGTTGGTGCCGGTGCCCGCCGTGCCGGGTGGGCTGAGCTTCACGTCGAGGCGTCCGTCGTCTGACTTTGATGCGCCGTCACGCCCGCCGGTGGTGTGGGCTTTAGCGGTGTAGAGAACTTTTTCGAGTGCGATTGCCATGATGCTTCCTGGTGAAAAAATACCCCATTCGGGGCGGGTTGAGAAAACGGTTGAAAAAGTGATTAGGAAAGCGTTTAGAAGTGCAATGGAGCCGCCGGTGCCCGGCCTCAAGCGAGAAGATGGTCGCGCAGCGCCTGCACCTGCCGCGTCAGCGCGGTGATCTCGGATACCGAACACTGGCTGGCTTCAAGGATGCAGCCAGGCACTTTGGCTGCAGAGGTTCTGAGCCTACGACCGGCCGCCGTCAGCGTGACGTGAACGCGCCGCTCGTCGTCCACTGCGCGCAGCCGCGACACCAGAGCGTTGACCTCCAGGCGCTTGAGCAGCGGCGTCAAGGTGCCCGAATCAAGCGACAGGCGTGCGCCGAGTTCGGACACGCTTAAAGAGTCTTGCTCCCAAAGAGCCAGCATCACCAGGTACTGTGGATAAGTCAGACCAAGCTTTTCAAGCAGCGGCTTGTACAGCCGGGTCATGGCCAGCGAGGCCGAATACAGCGCAAAGCAGAGCTGGTTGTCGAGCAGCAGCAGATCGCCGCTTGCTGCGTCTTTCTTTGCGTTGTTGGTTTTGACCATGGCTGTAATTGTATCGTGCAATTAAATTGTGCGTAATAGAAATTGAGATCCGCTTTGCAACAGCATCGGTGCCGCATGCCGACGGCACGTAAACTTCGCATGCCATGCCCAAACCCCTCCGCACGACTGCCAGTAAAGACGCTTCCACACAGCCTGAAAACAAGCGCCGCAGCGTGGCCCCGGCTGGGCAGGTGATCGAGGAAATCCGCCCCGGCCAGTCGATAGCGCTGCTCAAGGAGCTGCACATCCTGACGCGCGACGGCAAGCTCAACCAGGACACGCGGCGCAAGCTCAAGCAGGTCTATCACCTCTACCAGTTCATCGAGCCGCTGTTAGAGGCGGTGCGGGCTGGCGGAGCCGACCTGACGCTGGCCGACCACGGTGCCGGCAAGTCCTACCTCGGCTTCATCCTCTACGACCTGTTCTACAACGTCGCGCACGCGGGTGAGCCGGTTACGGGCTGCGTCTTTGGCATCGAGACCCGCGCCGAGCTGGTTGAAAAATCGCGCGTGCTGGCGGCTCGGCTGGGCTTCGCGAACATGAGCTTCGTGAACGCCACGGTGGCCGAAGCCACGCTGTCCAATGACCTGCCACCGACCATCGCCATCGTCACCGCGCTGCACGCCTGCGACACCGCCACCGACGACGCCATCGCCTTCGGCCTCGCCAAGCGCGCGCAACACATGGTGCTGGTGCCGTGCTGCCAGGCCGAGGTGGCCGGCGTGCTCAAACAAAACAAGGTGCTCGCGCTGCGCAAAACGCCGCTGGCCGAGTTGTGGCGGCACCCGCTGCACACGCGCGAATTCGGCAGCCAGATCACCAACGTGCTGCGCTGCCTGCAGCTGGAGGCGAATGGCTACGACGTGACCGTGACCGAGCTGGTCGGCTGGGAACACTCGATGAAAAACGAGCTGATTCGCGCGAGCCTCCCCGCGCATCCGAATGCGGCAAAAACGCGCGATGCCGCAGCGCGGCTGGCGGCGGTGCTTGGCGAACTGGGGCTTGACGAGTTGAAGGCGCGGTTTTCGGTCACCAAGCCAGCGAACCCAGGCTAAACGATCAACGCCAGGGCCACCTCGCGCACCCGATGATCGACGTAATAGCCGCCGAATTCGGTGTAGCGCAGCAGCAGGCGTTCGCAGCGGGAGCATTGGTGTACGTCGCAGCGGTTGTAGGGGAAAAACGCAGGCGAAATCGGCGCATCGGGGGAGTCATAGCGCGTGCCGCCTGGGTGGTGTTCGTCGAGCGTCGGCTCATACATGTCCACGTCGCGCAGCGTGCCGAGCGGGTGCATCTGCGCGGCAGGCCAGCGCGCTTCGGTCAGGCTTTCCCAGCCTTTGCATGCGCCGACGGCGCAGCTGCAACTTGTTGGGCCAAGTGAATTTCTGTGGTCTGGACAGGCTTGCCTC
>JANOOO010000437.1:0-2717 GCA_031421375.1 Polaromonas sp. | reverse complement strand
CGGTCACGCGGAACCTGGCTTTGATGCAGATCGACCAACATCCGGCAAGCCTGCATCAAATGTTTGGCTTTGCTGCGGTACAGGCCGATGGTTTTGATGTGGCTTTCAAGCCCATCAATGCCAAGGTCCAGAATTTTCTGCGGCGTGTTCGCGACTGGAAACAGCTTGCGCGTCGCCTTGTTCACGCTCACGTCGGTGGCCTGCGCGCTCAGCAGCACGGCGGCCAGCAACTCGAAGACGCTGGTGTATTCAAGCTCGGTCACCGGCATCGGGTTAGCGGCTTTAAGCGTGGCGAAGAAGGGGGCGATGTCGGCTGGTTTCATGGTGTGCGAAGGACGGATGGGGGGTGTGTACGAGGGTTGATTGCGAGAGGGGCATTCATTGAAGGCGCTTGTGCGGATTTTCTTGCTCCCTCGCCCTTTGGGAGAGGGCTGGGGTGAGGGCTCCCCGGTTTTGATTTTCGAGGATTAGCTCTTGAGCTCCCCACCCTCACCCTGACCCTCTCCCGCCAGCGGTAGAGGGGAATAGGACATTCATTAGGGTGCTCATGAGTCGTGGGGCCAGTGCGCGAGGCGATGCTGCTTTCATTCCAGCTCGGCCACAAACTTTTCAGCCTGCGCCACCATGCCGACCCGAATCGGTTTGAACACGCGCTGCGGGAAGCCCTCAGGCAGCATGGCCTCGACCCGCGCCAACGCGTCGGGCACCATCAGCACCAGCGCCACCATCTGCTCAAACGCACCCGGCACGCCGCATTGCTGTGCCAGCGCCTGCCAGTGGCGCGTGCGGATTTCATGCAGCAGGTAGTGGGCGTTTTTGCTGCGCACGGCCATCGCCAGTTTGGCCCGGCGCAGGCTGACCTGATTTGCCCCGTTACCGATGATGGGCCAGGCCGACAGCACGTCATACAGCGGTGTCATGTGAAAGCCAGCGCCGCGCTCCAGGAAGATCGAGAAGTTCTTGGCATGCCCGTCAGTCGCGGCCATCAGCCAGAAGGCGAGCTGGGCTTTGATGAAGACCAGTTTGTCAGTTTCGGGTCGGCTGCCGCCGCCGAGCAACGCCAACCCTGCGCGTATGCCCGGCCCGCCATCGCTTTCGTACTTCAAGTCGCCGGGTGTGCCGGTAGCCTGGCAAAAATCTTCTTGCGGCAGACGGGCAATCCACCGCCCGCCATCCATCTGGCGCCGGTCAAAGCGCTCGACGATCAACACCTTCTGCTTGCCAAACTGGCCGATTTCGGTGGGCGCCACATCAAAGCCCAGCGCACCTAGCAACATGGCGCAGAGCCATTCGTTTTCAACCGAGTCGGTCATGTCGGCGCGCATGTTGCCTACCAGGCCCAGCGGCAACTTGAATATGTGCGTGGTGGGCGTTGCTGCGGCAGGAATTTGCCACTGGCCACCGACTCGCAGCAGCGCCGTCTTTTCCTGCGCGCCAGCAATCGAGATACGAAAGTCATCAGCAAGTGATGCGTTTGCGCTGCCGTCGCTGGTCACGTCGCCGAGCAGCGTTTCAATTTGAGCGTCGGTCAGGGGCAACCCGTCAATCCGGTCGTGCGGCGGTGGCTCGGTGCCTGTGGGCATCAATTGCAGTGCGCCCACGCAGTCGCGCCCAATGGCTGCAAGCAAGTCGGCGGCGCGGGTTGAGCTGGTGCCAAAGCGGCGACGCAAGCGCTCGCGAATGTGGCTGCTGTCGGGCAGCAGGTTGTCGAAGTAATGCTCCACAGCAGCGCCCATCACGTCGCCGCCACCCGCCGGCATGGGCAGTGAAACCGACAGTGATCGGGCATCGGGTGATGAATGCCAGCTGTCGTCGTAGCGAAACCCAGGTGTGCCCGTGCGTGTCCAGAACCAGACGCCGACGCGTTGACCATTCATCCATACATCCAGATCAGCAAAAGCCATGGTGCTGTTTTCTCTTTTTTTTGATGCTTCATTTACCAGTCAGCCGACGGGCTGTTGGCCTGCGGGGGCGGTGATTGCTCAGTGCCTGCGTAGCGGTGTGCGTCCAATAAAAGCAGCCGTGCGTCAAGCGCATGCAACAGCTGCAACAACTGGTCCAGGCTCACAGCACCGGGGTTTTTTTCAATGTCGGCCACGCGCACCTGCTTGACGCCAAGGCGCAGCCCAAGAGCGGTCTGCGTCAGTCCGCGTGCCTTGCGCAGCGACTTGATGTGAACCGAGAGCTGCGCAGATGTCTGGAGGGGAAAGGTTCGGAGCGAGTTCATACAAGTAACGCCTTTAAGAGATATATGCACGTTATCGCATAAATACAATATTGTCAACTTATCGCTCAAAGATGATTCCTAAAAGCGGATGAACACACGACTTCGGGCGTTACTATTTGCCTCTAATCCCACCAGGCCATCGCCCCATCCTTTTCGCAAAGAGCCGCACCATGCCGCAGTCCGTATCTCTCAAGTTTGCAGACCGCCTCAACAACGTCGAAACTTCCGCCATCCGCGAGCTGTTCAAGCTGCTCGGCAAGCCCGGCATCATCAGTTTTGCCGGCGGCTTTCCCGACAGCGCGATGTTTGATGTTGAAGGCATCAAGGAAGCCGCCAACAAGGCGTTGACGGATGAGCCCGGCGGCGCGCTGCAGTACGGTGCCACCGAAGGCTACAACCCGCTGCGCGAGCAACTTTCTGCCTTCATGGCAACCAAGGGCGTCGATGTTGCGCCTGACGGCCTGATCGTCACCACCGGCAGCCAGCAGGC
>JANOOO010000436.1:0-2983 GCA_031421375.1 Polaromonas sp. | reverse complement strand
TCTGTGGTAGCGCGGGCTCGGGCGGTCTGCTGCGTTGTTTTTCTTGCCAATAGCGATGCTATTGGCCGCAAAAAGACGCCTTGCGGCCCATCCCGATCCGCGTACCACAGCTCCGCCAGAGTTATGCAGAGGGTCCCTAGCTGGCCGGCGGCCAGGGCGGGCAACTCGTCGTTGGTGAGCTGAAATAAAAACGCGGCGCTCGTCCAGTCGGCCGGGTTTGCGTGGGCGGTGTTGAGCTGGCTGGTGCTGCCCAGCAGCTTTTCTATTTCACGGACGAAGGCTCGCGGCTCAGAGGGCAAGTCCAGCGTCTTGTGGCTGTGGCGTAGCCCAGTGTTGCCAGCAGTGCTGTGGCGCTGCTGCGCAGGTCGCTGGTGGACGCATCTTGCAGGGCGAGTTGAATCCTGACGCGAAGGGGCGCTTTGTCAGTGGCCATCAATCAAGCCATCCAGTCTTCAAGTTTCAACCCAGCTACTTTGTCGAAATGCTTGGTGTTGTGGGTGACCAGAATCAGCTTTTCGGCCAATGCGTGGGCGGCGATTAATGTGTCCATGTCGCCAATGGGTGTGCCTTGGCGTTTGAGCTTGTCTTTGAGCGTGCCGTAAATATCGGCCGCTTGGATGCTCCATTCCAGGCTTGGCAAGCGCAAAAAGAAGCTGTCTATCAAGCCACGTCGCCGGTCCTCGGCTGTCATGCCAGCCTGACCGTAGCGCAGTTCAGCGCGTGTGATCACTGAAATGGCCGCGTTGTGATGCTTGAGCGCTTCACTTAGCTTGGCTTCCAGCGTGGCCGAAGCACGGCGCAGGTAGTAGCTGACGATGTTGGTGTCCAGCAAGTAGCGCATTACTCAACCCAGTCCTCAAAAGGACTGGGGCGAGGTGCGTCGTCACGCGGCTGTAAGAACTCCTCTGAAGGCGGCATGGCGTGCAACTCAGCAAAGAAAGCTGCCAGATCGTCTGCCGTTGGCTTGGGTTGAATGTTCATAGAGCCGCCATCGCCTGATTTTGTGATCCAGACCTCTGGCGTTTGGACTCGAAACGCCTTGGGCAAACGAATGGCCTGGCTGTTGCCAGTGGTGAAAACTTTGGCGGTGGCAATCATGGTGCGTCTCCCAAAGAATAGCGATAAAGTAGATACGAAAACGTACCTACTTTATCACCAGCCAGGTAATCAATTCAAAGTCCTTGTTGTTTTTTACGGTTTTACTGGCGTCCACAAGCTTGCCGCCTCGGCCTGCAAACAGGTTGGCGGCGTTTTTGCGGGCGAACTGGGCCACGATGGCGGTGACGGCCTGGTCTAGAGGGGCGCTGTAGCTACTCATGTTTTGGCCGTGGTCGGTCTCAGCGTCAAACAGTTTGCAAAGCGCGGTATTCTTCGCCCCCGATTCGGCCCTACTACTCTTAGGAGACAACTGATGCAACGCCGCCATCTGCTTCAACCGCCGCCACGCTTGGCCTGCCTGCGCTGAGCCCGCTGGCGCAGGCGCAGCCCGCCGCTTTCGGCAGTCACTCGGCAAGTACGACATGGTGCCGATGTACATGAGCACCGCGGCTTACGGCCAGTTTGCGCAAGAGACGTTTGCGAAAGTGAAGGCGCTGGTCGAGAAGCTGGGGTTGATGAAGCCGAATTGAGGCACTGCGCCTTAGCCAGTCGGGCCTGTGAGCGGGGAAAAGTGCCTTTACGCCGGCCTTTTTTGATGCGCAGCCGGGGAGCCCTGTCTTGCAGACCGCAGTCCGGGCTGAGCCCGGCCTTCTTCACGCTGTCCAGACGCGCGCAGGCGCGTCTGGAGCCGCAGCGCGAAGCCCCCGCCCTCTCTTGGAGGGAGAGGGAGCAACAAGGGTCTCCGCTACCCAGCCAGCAGCGCCGCCACCACCTGGGCAAAGCCTGCGCCGCGCTCGGCTTGCGTGACGTAGCGCGGCGGGTGCGTCAGTTGCGTCTCGAAGCGCCGCACGTTGGCCACGCCAATCGAGTTCGGTATCGCCTCGAACAGCAGCTCGTCATTGGTCGAATCACCGACGAACAGCCACTGCGCGCGCTCGGCATCCAGGTCGCGCCCGAGCAGCTCGCGCACCGCCCAGGTCGCGCCCTGCAGCTTGTTGTGCTGGCCGATCCAGCCGTTGATGTGGATCGACGACACCGTCGCGTTCAGGCCCTCGCTGCGCATGATCTGCAGCGTCTGCGCGATCTGCTCGCCGGCGAGCGCGGTGAATTCGCTGTGGTCGATGGCGATGTCGGTTTCACGGCCGGCGCTGTCGCGCGCCAGCTGCGCGCCCGGCACCTCACGCAGCACGCGCGCCGCCACCTGCTGCATGCGGGCGAAGTTTTCACGCCGGACGGGCTCGCTCTGTTGATATAGTTTTGATAGCTGCCTGCGACCGTCTGTATTGGTCTGCCGGGCTATTTGATCCGAAATACAGGGCATTTCCGGGCGCACCGCAGACCGAAACAACGTCACCGCGCCGTTCTCGGCGACGATGGCATCGACCGGCCAGTCGAGCGCGAAGGGCTTGCTCCAGCCGACTGGCCGGCCGGTGACCGCGATGACGGGCAGGCCCGCCGCCTTCAGCGCGTGCAACGCGGCGAACGCATCCGGCGTGATGGCCCCGGCTGTCGTCAGCGTGTCGTCAATGTCGGTCAGCACGCCGGTGATGGCGCGCCGGTCAGCCAGCGGCCAGTGCCCGAGGTTTAGCATGGCGGAAATTCTCCCATGCGCAGTGGGCGCTCATGGTGCGCTGCAAACACAGACAAAGTGGTCTTCGCTACAATCCGGCCTTCCTGAGGAGCGTTGCAAGCCACACCATGTGGACCAGGCTCAGGACTTCATTTGCAACCACGCTCACCCGCATGCGCGCCAAGGCCGGGTGATCGACACAAACTCTCGTTTCGTCCAGTCGTATCCCGTTTTTCACCGCTTTTTACCGCGTGTGGCCCGTGGCTATTTTGCCGAGTCTGATGTTTTTTGATTTGTGGAGAACCGTATGAACGC
>JANOOO010000435.1:0-4584 GCA_031421375.1 Polaromonas sp. | reverse complement strand
TCGATGCTGCTGTCGCGCGAGGTGCCGCCCTATGGCGGCGACACGCTTTTCGCCAACCAATACCTCGCTTACGAGACGCTCTCGGCCACCATGCAGCGCCTGCTCGGCGGCCTGGTCGGCATCAGCAGCTCGGCGAAAGCTGACGTGTCCAAAACCCGTGAAGACCGCATCAAGGACGGCGGCAAGGAGTCCGCACCCACCGAGTACCGTGCCGAGCACCCCATCGTGCGGACGCACCCCGAAACCGGGCGCAAGGCGCTGTACGTCAACGTCGCTCATACCTCTGGCATCAAGGGTTTGAGCGACGAGGAAAGCGCGCCGCTGCTGCAGTTTTTATTCGCGCACCAGGTCAAGCCCGAGCTGACCTGCCGCTTCGCCTGGGAGCCGAACGCGATTGCCTTTTGGGACAACCGCTGCACGCAGCACAACCCGGTCAACGACTACCACGGCTTTCGCCGCGTCATGCAGCGCATCACGCTTGAAGGCGACAAACCTGTTTGAGGATTTTGATGAACGACACCACCACCACATCCAGCACATCCACCGCACCGTATTCCGGCAAGCCACCACTGAACCTGCGTGGCAATCGCTTCAAGCCGCTGACCTGGGAGACCTTGAGCCCAGGCCAGCTCAAGATGGTCGAAAACGTCATGGCGGGCCAGCGCGGCTCCATGCAGGGGCCGTACAACGTGCTGTTGCGCAGCCCCGAGCTGGGCAACCTGGCGCAGCAATTTGGCGCGCACACCCGCTTTCACTCGTCGTTGCCGCTGGCGCTCAACGAGTTGGCGATTTTGCTGGTGGCGCGGTTCTGGAGCAGCCAGTTCGTCTGGTGGGCGCACAAACGCATTGCGCTTGAAGCCGGGCTCGACGCGGCGCTGGTCGATGCGATTGCGACCGGAGCGCCTGCGCCGGCCCTGCCCGCCGATGCCGCCGCCGTGTACCGCTTTTGCAGCGAATTGCTGCAAAAGCGGCGCGTGAGCGACGCGGCTTATGCAGAGCTGGTTGAGCAGTTTGGTGAGGCTGGCGTGGTTGATGTGATGGGCACCATGAGCTACTACACGCTGGTCAGCATGTCGCTCAATGTTGATCAGTACCCCTTGCCCGAGGGAGCCGGGGCCGAATTGATGCCGCTGTAGCCTGCGCAGCCAAAATTGACTCCAGGTTTAATTAAATAAGCCTTTTAGCCAAGCTGGACGGGCGCAATCAGCTACGCTATTAATAGCAACTGAACGGCACCCGCCGAGCATTTTCGGCTTTCAGCTTGGCATCATGGGCCGACTCGCCGCCCCTTTTTTCACCCATTCCAAAAGCAGGTTGTTCGTCGGCATCGCGTGCCGGG
Organism: Polaromonas sp.; assembly: GCA_031421375.1. Taxonomy (GTDB): domain Bacteria; phylum Pseudomonadota; class Gammaproteobacteria; order Burkholderiales; family Burkholderiaceae_C; genus Polaromonas. The sequence continues at coordinate 3,245 of JANOOO010000435.1, read as the reverse complement.
CCTGCAGTTGCAAGCCGGCGCGCTCTGCTTCGAGCGCGACATCAGCGAGATGGCGAATTCCCCACGCCGCATCACGCGCCCGCAGGCTCACATCAAATGCGGCATTGCCTGGCGCGGTGGCAACGCCGCTCTCCAGATACGGCCCGTAAGTCAGCAGCACGCCGCCGTCGGCAAGATGCCGCGCGGCACCCCGCATCAAGGCCGCGCAAGTCGCCCAGGGCGCGATGTGCAGCAGGTTGGCGCAGTAGATGGCGTCGAAGGGCGCGCTGAATGGCTGCGCTGCGGCGGGCCAGGTCGGGGCCATCACGTCGAGGTGAAGCGGGGGCCGCACGTTCGGCAACTGGCCCTGCATCAGCGCTGCGGTGATCGCGGGCAGGGCGCTCGCGTCGCCATCGCTGGGCTGCCAGGTCCATGACGGCATCGCCGCTGCAAACCAGCACACATGCTGGCCCGTGCCGGACGCAATCTCTAAAGCGGACCCGCGTGGTGGCAAAGCTGCCAAAAGCAGATCAAGGATGGGCTGCTTGTTGCGGTCGGCGGCGGGGCTAAAGGGCAGGTCGGGCAAGTCGGTCATAGGCGCTGAAATTCTCGCACCCATCGAAGCTGGCTTACCCTTACTTGTCTTTGGCCGGCGTGACGGTGACTTTCGGCACTTCGACTTTTTTCTCTTCCATCTTCACTGTGGGCACCGTCACCGTTTTTTCGGTTGTTCCGGTTTTCACGTCAGGCGCGGTCACGTCGTACTTCGGCATGGTGACGTTTCCTTCCTGGGTTTTCTCAACCTTGGGCAGGGTCACGTTGCCCTCTTGCGTCTTTTTTACATCGCAGGCCGACAGCGCCAAAGCGGCTGAAAAAGTAGTAGCCAAAAGCCAAGTGGTTTTCATCATCGGGGTCTTTCACGAACAGGGTTGAAAAGCAAACGAAGGGAGCCTCGCGCGTCATCGCACAAAATGGCCTTCGATATTTGCCGGCGTGCTGGGAGTCTGGTTCGCAAGTGGCCTGCAGGTTGTCATCCGCCTGCACCGAATGGCGTGGGCGCGACGCCTACGGGGCTGCAAGCACACTCGCCGCAGCCACGCGGTTGCATTTTTTTGTTCAGGAGTGATGCAAATTCATTCGGATTCGGAATTTAGCGCCCATCTGGCTGCATACATGTGGGGCCGTGCTGGCGCTGTCCGTGGTGGCGTGCGCGGGCACGCCGCCCATCCTTCCCTTGCAGGAAAGGTTTGGCTCGTCAGAGACCCACTCGCGCCTGTTTGATGCCACGCCCGTGCAGACCTGTGAGGCGGGACGGCGCGTCCTGCTGAGCCAGGGTTACGTCATCAACACCACCCGGCCCGACTTGATCGAAGGCCGCAAAGACTTTCAGCCCGATCTGGAGTCGCACATGCAGATCGAGATTCGTTTCGTCTGCGCGGCTGACTCCGCCGACGGGCAGCTTAGCCTCGGTTTTGTCACGGCGCTGCAAGACCGCTATGCGCTTAAAAAGAGGAATAACTCGGCCAGCCTGGGCGTGGGTGTGCTTGGCTCGGTCTCGCTGCCGTTCTCGTCGAGCAGCGATGCGATGGTCAAGGTCGCCAGCGAAACGGTGTCGTCACCGCCGTTTTACGACAGCTTTTTTGACCTGGTGCGGCGTTATCTGGGGGCGAACGAGGTGCCGGGCGCGACGCCCTGAGCGCGTTCGGTGCGCGTTCGGTGCGCAGCCTTAGCCGGCCCGACAGCGCCAGGCCACCCGGACATGACCTCTTGACCGGAGCGGGCCTGCAGGGCGAAATCGGGGCTCCCCAACCACAAACGCCGGAAACGCCATGAAATTGTTCAGACCGCAACTGCCTCTTTGGATCCTGAGTCTCACGATGCTGACAGCCTGCGCCGGCCCCGGCGGCGCATTTCGCATGGGCGAAGCCGAGGGCGTGTCTGCGGAACGGCTGGCGCGTATTCCCCCGGTGATGCGCGCCGAGATCGACAAAGGCACCTTCCCGGGCGCGGTCACCCTGGTGGCGCGCAATGGCCGCGTGGTACATCACGAGGCGATCGGCTACCTCGATGCCGCCAAAACCCGGCCGATGACCAAAGACGCGATTTTCAGACTGGCATCGATGACCAAACCACTGGTCAGCGTCGCCGCGATGATGCTGGTCGAGCAAGGCACGCTCAAAATCAACGACCCGGTCGCTACCTGGCTGCCCGAGCTCAAGGATTTGAAGGTTGAAACCGCCGCTGGCGACGTGGCACTGACGCGGCCCATCACGGTCCAGGACTTGCTGCGCCACACGGCGGGCATGGTTTACGGTGGCAGCACGCGTTCGCCGCGCATAAAAAAGATGTATGAGGAGCTGAACATCGAGTCACTGGAGCGCGACATCACCGCCGCCGAGGTGCTCAAAAATCTGGGCACCATTCCACTGGCCCACCAGCCCGGCACCTTTTGGGAGTACTCGATTTCGGTCGATGTGCTGGGCCTGCTGCTCGAACGCGTCACAAAGAAAAATCTGGACGTGCTGCTGCGCGAGATGCTGACCGAGCCGCTCGGCATGACGGACACCGCCTGGTGGGTCAGCCTTGAGAAGCGGGCGCGGCTGGCCGAAACGCTCGACAGCGATCCGCAGAAAGCCGCCATGCTCAAGTCGTACAGGCAGTATGACAACCCGGCCGTCAGAACCTATTTGAAGGGCGGTGCCGGCATGGTCGGCACGGCCGGCGATTACATGAAGTTTTTGCAGATGGTTGCCAATGGCGGCGAATATGCAGGCCGGCGTTACCTGTCAAAGAAAACCGTGGAGTTCATGCTGTCAGACCATACCCCCGGCATGGGCGGCACGACCATCGCTTCGACCGGGCCGGGCTACGCCTTCGGCCTCGGCTTTGCGGTGCGGGCACACGACGGGTTTGCATGGACGCCCGGCAGCAAGGGCGACGCGATGTGGGCCGGGGCCTGGGGCACCAGTTTCTGGATCGACCCGAAAGAAAAGCTGGTCGGTATTTTGATGACGCAATCGCCTTCGACCCGCGTGCAGACGCGCATGCTGTTCAAAAACCTGGTGTATGCGGCCGTGGTTGAGTAGCCTGACTTTCCGCACATTGACCCACCGCGGTTCATTTAGGGAAGCGCGGATTTATTCACGCGGAATCGTGGCGCCTGGATTGGGATGGGCTGCAAGGCGGTTTTTGCAGCAAATATCGTGATATTTGCAATAAAACCAACGCCGCAGACCGCCCAAGCCAGGTGATCACGAACCGCGCTG
>JANOOO010000434.1:0-3713 GCA_031421375.1 Polaromonas sp. | reverse complement strand
TGAAAGAGGGCCAGAGCGGCATCGTCGTGCTGAACACCACGCCGTTTTATGCCGAGAGCGGCGGGCAGGTGGGCGACCAGGGCTGGCTGCGCGCGGGGGGCAGCCCCTCACCCCAGCCCTCTCCCCGGAGGGGCGAGGGAGTAATTCAGGAAGCAAGTCACGGTGGCGCGAGAGAAATTCAAGGCGGCGCTGGTCCGGACTTACTCCCTCTCCCTCCGGGAGAGGGCAGGGGTGAGGGCTCGGTGTTCGCGGTGGAAGACACCCTCAAAATCCGCACCGATGTGTTCGGTCACCACGGCAAGCTCACACAGGGCAGCTTGAAAGTCGGCGATGCGGTGAGCGCCCAAGTCAACACCGCCACTCGCGCCGCCACCGTGCGCAACCACAGCGCCACGCACCTGATGCACCTGGCACTGCGCGAAGTGCTCGGCGACCACGTCCAGCAAAAAGGCAGCCTCGTCAATGCCGGGCGAACGCGCTTTGACTTCTCACACAACGCGCCACTGACCGACGCGCAGATCCGCGAGATCGAGGCGCAGGTCAACGCCGAAATTTTGGCCAATGTCGCAACCGATGCGAGCACCATGGACATGGAAGCCGCGCAGCAATCCGGCGCGGTGATGCTGTTCGGCGAAAAGTACGGCGACGAGGTACGCGTGCTTTCAATCGGGTCGAGCAAGGAGTTGTGCGGCGGCACGCACGTCGCCCGCACCGGCGACATCGGCCTTTTCAAGATCGTGTCAGAAAGCGGCGTAGCAGCCGGCGTGCGCCGCGTCGAAGCAGTGACCGGCGAGAACGCGCTGGCCTATCTGCAATCGCTTGAATCGAGCGTGCAGACGGCAGCGCAATCGTTAAAGGCCAGCCCGCAAGACCTGCAGCCGCGCATCGCGCAGTTGCTTGAGCAAATGAAATCGCTTGAAAAAGAAGTCGCCGCACTCAAAGGCAAACTGGCGTCATCGCAGGGCGACGATCTCGTCACGCAGGCCGTTGATGTCAAGGGCTTGAAGGTGCTGGCCGCGCGCCTCGACGGGGCCGACGCCAAAACCCTGCGCGACACGCTTGACAAGCTAAAGGACAAGCTCAAAACCGCCGTCATCGTGCTGGCCGCGGCCGACGGCGACAAGGTGCAAATCGCCGCTGGCGTGACGGCCGACAGCACGGGCCGCGTCAAGGCCGGCGAGCTGGTGAACTTCGTGGCTAACCAAGTCGGCGGCAAGGGCGGCGGGAAGGCCGACCTGGCGATGGCCGGTGGCACGGAGCCATCAAAGATCGACGGCGCGCTGAAGTCGGTGCATGCCTGGGTGGCTGAACGGGCCTGAGCTGAAGCGGGCTGAGAACCCAGGTGAACCCACGCCACAGAGCGCTATCAGTGCGGCGCAGCGTCGCGGCAGGAGACAGGGCAGACTGCTGCAGTGCGAGCTGCCGGTCGCTATCTATTTGATAGCTGCTTGCGCCCGAATTTGCTGGGCCGACAGGAGGTTTGGTTGCTAACCGAAGCCTTGAGGTCAGGCCGATGCCCAGAACACGCCAAACCAGCTCTGCGGGTCGCTCCAGTGCTCGATCTGCTTGAAACCCGCCTGCTGCAACAGCGTCGTCATGCCGGGCAGCGTGTATTTGTATGAGCACTCGGTCAACATGCGCTCGCCAGCCACAAAATGGCGTTCGTGGCCCGGCCAGCCGACCGTCAAGTCGCAGCGCGCCTCCAGATGCATCTCGATGCGCGACGCTTCGCTGTTGAACAGCGCCCGGTGCCGCCACTGCCGCACGTCGAAATCAGCCGCCAGCAACTCATTGAGGTTGAGCAGCATGTTTTTGTTGAAGGCGGCCGTCACGCCGAGCGCATCGTCGTAGGCCGCTTCAAGCACGCCTGAGTCCTTGACCAGATCGATGCCCAGCAGCAGGCCGCCACCGCTTGCGCGCGATGCGTCGGCGATGCGACGCAGGAACGCCAGCGCCTGGTCCGGGTGAAAGTTGCCCAGGCTGGAGCCGGGGTAGAAAAACACCCGGTCATGCGCCTGCACTTCTTCGGGCAGATGCAAGCTCGCTGAAAAATCCATACCCAGGCCGACGATGTTCAGCGCGGGGTGGTTTTTTTGAACCTGCGCTGCCGCCTCGCGCAAAAACTCCACCGAGATATCAACCGGCACATATTGCGTAGGCAGCAGGTGCGCGATCAGCGCCAGTCCTTTTGCGCAGTTGCCGGCACCGAGGTCAATCAGGCAAGGCTCGCGCATGCCCGAATTGCGGATCGCCGCCGTGATGGCGGCATAGGAAGCCTGAAAGATGCCCGCTTCAGTGCGCGTCGGGTAGTACTCGTCAAGGCCGGTGATGGCCTCGAAAAGTTTGGAGCCGAGCGGGTTGTAGAAGTACTTGGGCGAAATCACGGCGGGCTTCGCCTTCAAGCCATGGGCCACTTCGGCCGCGTCGTCCAGCGTTTGTGCCGCAGGCACGTCGCCGTAAGAGTTGATAAACAGCGGCGATTTAACCGCAACCGCAAGGGGTGTGAACTGAGCGCTAATAGGTGGATGCATGAGCGGGCGCCGGTGAAGGTGGACAAATAATAAACGGGCATCGATTTAAGAACAGGTGGCGTAAGTCGCACTGTAGGACTGAGCTGGTTTGGCTGCAAGTCGCAAGGCGTTGACTGCAAGAGGCGGGTTGCCACCCCGGGAGGCTCGGGGCTTGTGCGTCGATAAAATCCGTGCCATGAACCCAAGCCCAGCCCGACTTAACCCCGCCCCACCACCGATGCTGACGCCCGCACGCCGGGCTTTCATCAAACGAGCCGTGGGGACCATGCTGGCGCCGGGTCTGGCGCTGGCAGCGCAGGTTCAAGCGCAGGCTGCGTCCGAGTCGGGTTATCAAATTTCGTCGTGGCGCGGGCCGCTGCCCGAGCTGGGCCTGTTAGATACCACTGGCAAAACCTGGCAACTCGCTGACCTGCAGGGCCGTGCGGTGCTGCTTAATTTTTGGGCCACCTGGTGCCCTCCCTGCCGGGCCGAAATGCCGTCGCTGCAGACCGTGTCTGACTTGTATGGCGAGGCGAAATTGCTCGTGCTGGCGATCAACTTCAAAGAGCCAGCCAGCCGCGCCATCAAGTTTGCCGCAGCCAACGGTTTGAGGTTTCCGGTGTTGCTCGACCCGGCCGGCAAGCTGGCCGCGCAGCAAGGCGTGAAGGCGTTCCCGACCACGCTGCTGCTCGACGCAAAAGGCCGGCCGCAGCAGCGCGTGATGGGCGAGATGGATTGGACCGGTCGGGCGGCCGAAGCCTTGATTGCAGGGCTTTTGAAAGCCTGAGTACGCGCCTTGGGGCGTTGACGCTACCATCCACTCGCGCATCGGCACGGCAAGCCTTCGGGGCACTTGTCCGCTTCGCCGACGTGCTTTAAACATCCTTTTCAAGCGCCCATTTCTCAGGCCAGGAGTTTCCCCATGACTGATTCACGACGAACATTTTTGCAATCCGGCGCGGCGCTTGCTGCTACCTGTGGCTTTGCACCGCATCTGCTCGCACAGACCACCGCGTTCGCGGAACCCCGCTCGTTTTCTCCGCAAAGCGGCGCCTGGCGCAGCTTCGAGCTCACCACGCGCATCGATGTGGCCAGCCCGAAAGGCGTGACCCGCGTGTGGCTGCCGCTGCCCTCAGTCAACAGCGACTACCAGCGCACGATGGGAAGCAGCTTTTCCAGCAACGGGCAGGCGCAGCTCATGAG
>JANOOO010000433.1:0-9036 GCA_031421375.1 Polaromonas sp. | reverse complement strand
GTGCAGTAAAGAATCAGCGCTTCAATCTCGGTGGATTTGTCGAACACCGCATCTACGCCTAATTGAGCGCAGCGCATACGCATTTCCCTCGTCGCGTAGTTGCTGAACACGACCATTTTTTGGATACTGCGGCGGCCCCGGCACGCTTCGAGAACCCCCAAGCCACTGCCACCCTCCAAAAAGAGATCAACGATGGCCAAGTCCCATAGATCCTGATGCCCTGTTAGCCAAGCGGCACCCTCCTCTTCTGACTGAGCGGATCCGATGGTCTCAATCGGCGCAAGTTCCTCAAGTGTGCTGATGAGGTTCTCAAGAATAGTAGGGTTGTCCTCGACCAGGTAGGTCCGCATTTTCGTTTCGTTGGCGCGCGGCTGCGCCAAGCTATCTTGGGGATTGGCGTCGGGTCGTGGATAGTCCATGACCATTGAATCTAATCGCCTGGCCTTTCCCTTATGACAGCGGGACTGTCGATTACCTGTAGGAGAAGGTGCGGAGGGCGTCTTTTCCGAGATTCTCGCCACCAGGCTGAATTGAAAAATTGAAGACTTCTAAAAGCGTGCGCGGCGGTGTCCGACGTTAAGTCGCGGCACTCCTTACAGCGCCCAACGCAATTGCTCTACCCGCACAGAACAATCGCACGAATACAGTGGTCGCTATGAGTTTGAGCATTCGTTCCAGCCCTATTACCTTGCCGATTTAGTGCCTTTTGCAGATGGCTGAATTCGACCAATCGGTTGCGTGACAGACGCCACCAGCCGGTGTCCCCCATCGCCAAAAGTGCATCGACCACAAGAGCCGGTCAATCCCAGAAAGATATCGATGTCGCAACTCAAGCGCAAAGCCAACGGCAGCAACAAAAATCTGGACACGCAGACCGACAAAAAAAGTCAGCTGGCTCAAAGTACGCAAGACTCCGCCAGCATGCTCACGACCAATCAGGGTCTTGAGATCCCCGACAACCACAACTCGCTCAAAGCGGGTTCGCGCGGGCCCACGCTCCTCGAGGACTTTATTCTTCGAGAAAAAATCACGCACTTCGACCATGAGCGCATCCCCGAGCGGGTTGTGCATGCGCGTGGTTCCGGCGCGCACGGTTACTTCAAGGTTTACAAGTCGCAGGTGCAGTTCACCAGTGCCGGGTTTCTGCAGGACCCGGAAATCGAGACGCCGGTGTTCGTCCGCTTTTCGACCGTAGCTGGCTCGACAGGCTCTGCCGATACGGTGCGCGATGTGCGCGGTTTTGCCGTGAAGTTTTACACGCCTCAAGGCAATTACGATCTGGTTGGCAACAACATCCCGGTGTTTTTTATCCAGGATGCAATCAAGTTTCCAGACCTCATTCATGCTGTCAAACCGGAGCCTCACGACGGCATGCCGCAAGCCGCCAGCGCGCACGACACCTTTTGGGATTTTGCGTCGTTGATGCCTGAATCGACACACATGCTGATGTGGACCATGTCCGATCGCGCCATTCCACGCAGCTTGCGGATGATGGAGGGTTTTGGCGTCCATACATTTCGCTTTGTCAACGCGGGCGGTGACAGCCATTTCGTCAAGTTTCAATGGAAGCCCAAGCTCGGGGTACACGGACTGGCGTGGGACGAGGCGCAAAAAATTGCGGGAAAAGACGCTGACTTTCATCGCCGTGATTTGTGGGAAGCGATTGAAAGCGGCAACTTCCCCGAGTGGGAGCTGGGCGTGCAAATCGTTGATTCCGGGCAAGAAGGCGACCTTGGCTTTGATATCCTGGACCCGACCAAGTTGATTCCCGAGTCGCAGGTGCCGGTGCAGATCATTGGAAAGATGGTTCTCAATCGCAACCCGGACAACTTTTTCACCGAGACGGAGCAAGTGGCCTTTCATCCGGGGCACCTGGTTCCGGGAATCGATTTTTCAAATGATCCGTTGTTGCAAGGCCGGTTGTTTTCTTATACGGACACCCAGCTTTCACGCCTGGGCAGCGCGAACTTCCACGAGATTCCAATCAACCGGGGCGTTTGCCCTGTCCACAACTTTCAGCGCGACGGCATCGGCCGTCAGGCCATCAACAAGGGGCGCGCAGCCTATGAACCCAACACGCTGGGCAACGGCACAGAGTTCCGCATCGATGGTGCCGCGCAGGGCTTTCAGTCATTTGAGGAAGAGATAGAAACCCCGAAAGTACGTCAGCGCAGCCCGTCGTTCAATGACCATTTCTCGCAGGCTACGTTGTTCTGGAACAGCCAAAGCGTCGTTGAGAAAGACCATATCGTGGCGGCGTTCCGGTTTGAGTTGTCGAAGGTTGGACTGCCCGAAATCCGCCAGCGTGTGGTGGACAACCTCGCCCACGTGGACTCGCGACTCGCATCGCGTGTCGCAGCACCACTTGGCATCAACGCGCCCGACCCCAAGGCCGCGGCTGGCAGGCTCGGCTTTCGAGACTACAAAATCATCAACAAGGTGGAAGAAGACGCTGCGCTTCGGATGGTTGGGCGGGCGGGTGCCGGAATCAAGACGCGCAAGGTGGCCATTTTGGTAGCCGACGGTGTTGATTACCCGAGCTTCAAGCGTGTTCAGCACGATCTTGCCGATGCGGGTGCGGTATGCAAGCTCGTTGCATCGCAACTCGGCGCAGTGAGCACCCTGGGTGGCCGACAACTGGTCGTTGATTGCACCCTGGCAAACATGCCTTCAGTGATGTTCGACGCCGTGTTGATTCCCGGCGGTGCCGGGGCGCTCGCAACCCTGAGTGGCTTGGGTGATGCTGTGCATTTTGTGCTTGAGGCATACAAGCACGGTAAGGCCATTTGCGCGATCAACGAGGGCGCGCAGTTGCTCGCAACCTTGGGCTTCAGCCCAGGCAAGAGTCCTGACGTGACGAGCATTCCGACTGCAGGGGTGCTGTTGGCTGATGCCAGGCGGTCGGTGGAGGGGCAGCTGTCGCAGGAATTCATCTCGGCCATAGCCTTGCACCGCCACTGGGAGCGTGCCAACCTGGACGCGATTCCCGCGTAAGCAGATACGAAGTCTGAAATATCGACCGCTGGTACTTGCGCCACTGAGGCGCTTTAACTTAAACCTTTGACGCAGAATCGCGCGGGCCATTGAATGCTTTGATGATCGGAGCCGGCACTTCAAACCGAACGACCGCCACCGACATTTCGTCGAACGGCGCCCCCAGTGCAATGTCAGAACCGGGAGTCAACATGCATTCCTGGCGGCGCAGTGCAATCACGGCTGAACCGTCGGAGGCTCGTAGCCAGGTTCCGTAACTGCTGACGTCCTGAAGATAAAAGTGCCCGGAACGGCAGGTGATGCTGGCATGGCGGCGAGAAACCTGGGGGTCGTCAACAGCAAATTGGCAAGCGCTGTCACGGCCCAGGAAAATTGGAAGCTCCCGGCTTGCAAAGCTGGCTTTAATGTGACGCCATGAGAGCTTGATCGACTGTGCCGGTGCGATGACTTTTTGAGCCGCTGGCGCGGCAAGTATGGCCGGCATGGTCATCAAGTCGCTTGAAACGTCGACTTGCCATTCGATGCGATAGACCACACAGGCTTCGGCGCGACCGCGAATCTCCAATGCGCCAAGGCATCGTGCGCGTGGCGTGCCCAGATCAAGCAAGGGTTCGATCACGCTGAGAGACGCAAAAATCTGTTCCGGGCTGGACAAGTCGCACAAGCGTGAAGCCAGATTGACTGCATCGCCGAAAAAATCACCGTCCTGCTCAATTACGTCGCCGTAAGCCAAGCCGATTTTCAACCCCATTTTGAGCGACGCCGGCCAGTTGGCAATGCGCTTGCTGTGCTGGCGCTGCAGCTCGATCACTGCGGTGATGGCGTCGGCATTGCGCGCAAATACCATCAGCACACCGTCGCCGAGGTTTTTGACGACCTGCCCCTTGCATTGCACGCAGACGGTGCCGATCCATTGTGTGAGCCGGGTAACGGCTTGGGTCGCTTTGACGTTGCCGAGGGTTTCAAACACGCCTGTGCTTCCGGTCAAATCGGCAAAAACCACCGTGGCTTGAACCATAAAGTACGCTGCGCTCTCTTTAAAAGGACTGCCGAATTTACAGCACGAATAACCAAAAACAGAAACGAAGGCTTGCAGCTTACGTGAAATATTTCACACTGCTGTTTTGCCTTTGTCCGGTTTGAAGCAAGCCAGCGCAAACCGCGTGTCGGCTTGCATCTTCCCCGTTACATCGGAGCCGGAGCCGCAGCCGGCTTGAACTGAAGCGCTTTGAATTCCAGAAACTCTTCAAAACCATAAACACCGTTCTCGCGCCCGTTGCCGGACTGCTTGTAGCCGCCGAACGGCGCGTTGGCGTTAAACGGCCCGCCGTTGATGTCAATCTGGCCGGTGCGAATGCGGCGGGCGACCTTCACCGCATGCTCATCGCTGCCGCTCCACACGGCCCCGCCCAGGCCATAGGGTGTGTCGTTGGCGATGGCAACGGCCTCGTCTTCATTTTGATAAGTTAAAACCACCAGCACCGGGCCAAAGATTTCTTCCTGGGCAAGCGTGTTGGAAGACTTGATGCCCAGGATGGTGGGTTGAACGAAATAGCCGGTTCCGGGCGAAGACGATTCCGCACCGCCCGAGATGATCTCGGCCCCTTCGGCAACGCCTTTGCGAATCAATCCGAGCACGCGGTCACGCTGCGCAGCGCTGACCAGGGGCCCGAGCCGGCTGGCTTCGTCCAGACTCGGGCCGACATTGAATTTGGCGACCGCTGCCCGGGCCAGTGCTTTGACATCTTCGTAGCGACTGGCGGGCACCACCATGCGCGTGTGCGCAGAGCAGGTCTGCCCGCTGTTGAGCATGCAAGCTGACACCGTGCCTTTGACCGCAGCCTCGAAATCGGCGTCATCGAGGATGACGCTGGCTGACTTGCCGCCGAGCTCCAGCGTGACCCGCTTGACCGACTGGCTGGCGAGCTCGGCCACGCGCTTGCCGGCCCGGGTTGAACCGGTGAAGCTCACCATATCGACTTGTGGATGGGTCGCCAGCGCTTCACCGACAACCGGCCCCAAGCCGTTGACCAGATTGAACACACCCGGTGGCAGGCCCGCTTCATGAATGATTTCAGCGAGGATCATGGCGTTGACTGGTGCGATCTCGCTCGGCTTGAGAACCACTGTACAACCTGCGGCCAGCGCGGGCGCGATTTTCAGTGTGATCTGGCTGAGCGGAAAATTCCACGGCGTGATACAGCCCACCACACCGACGGCTTCGCGCACCACGACCGAATGGCCGATCTTTTTCTCCCACTCGAAATTGCGGGCCACCTTGGCAAAGTTGCCCCAATGCCAGGCAGGCCCCCCGACCTGTACGGCGCGCGCCATTTTTAACGGCATGCCGACTTCGCGTGCAATGGCTACCGCGAGTTCTTCCGTTCGCGCCTTGATGCCAAGCGCAATCTTGTCGAGATAAGCCGCCCGTGTTTCAACCGGCAGCGCACTCCAGCCGTCAAAGGCACGGCGGGCGGCCCAGATGGCTGCGTCGGCCTCGGCGGCTGTGCCGGCCGGCACGCTGGCCATCACGGCCTCTGTGCTGGAGTCATGAACCTGCAGCGTAGTGGGCGACTTGGCGGCGGACCATTGCCCGTCGATGTAATGAGCCGGGAAAATTCGGATGGAAGCGGGCATGACGAAAACTCTCTAAGAATGGCTGGAAAGAGGATTTGGAGCGCTTGAAATGGCAATGATTACGGGATTGGTGCGCCACCAACCAAGCGGATCAGTCTGTGAAACGACATTCAATTACAACGCTAACAGACTGATTCAATTGTCGTTTTAAGCGCAGTAAGTCAGTAAATTGCTTGCTTGCGGCAAGTAACCCGCCTAATCTACCAGAGCGTCCGGTAACTGGCAGTGGCGACTCCCTTGGCCGCGAATGCCCTTTCTGCATTGATGAAAGACTCTATGAGCTGGCTGAGAACGAATCTGAAAGACAGCTTCGTTGCCCTTCTGGGCGGCGGAGGCGGCACCCCTGAAAACCTCGATGCGCGGATCGACGACATTCGCCGATACATGCTGCGTGAGCTGGGTGACGCCGGCCAAAAGACCAATCCCAAACTTGTTCGCACTGTGAAGTTCGCGCCGGAGGTGCAAGACCTCTGGTACGCGCGGGGTGAGCTGATGGCTGAGTTTGCTGCGCTTTACGGCGAAGCCTTGGCACGCAAGAAAATCGGCCACGTCACCGGGCTGTTCAAGGGCTTGCTGCCCGACGCGCTTAACTCGCGCCCCACAACGCTGACACGGCACTGAGCCGATTCATGCCGCGTAAGGTGCATGCCGCAATCACCGGTGGCCCCACAGCAAAAACGCGTCTCTGCCCTCCACCACCAGTCGCACTTTGCGGCCGACCGGCAGGACCACCTTGGTCGGGGCGTGGCCAAATGGCAAACCCGTCAAAACAGGCGCTTTGACCTGGCTTTGCAGCCAGGCGATCACGCCCTGCAGTTTGTAGCCCCGGTCATGCGGCACCAGCTGGTAATCGGTGAATTGCCCAAAAACGATGGCTTTTTGTCGCCCGAGTACCCCTGCGTATAGCAACTGGCTCAACATGCGCTCGACGCGGTACGGGTGCTCGCCGACATCTTCAAGAAAAAGAATGCCGCCCTTCACCTCGGGCAGGTAGGGCGTGCCGACCAGTGAGGCCAGCATCGCCAGGTTCCCCCCCCACAAAATTGAATTCTTTAAGCCAAATTGGCCCTCAGCCCCCTCCGTACGGGCGTGAGAAGCTACTGAATCGATAGCGACTGCAGGCAGCCGCCAGCCCGCTCCCTCACCCTGCCCGAGCACAAAGTCGTCAAAGCAAGCCTGCGTGATGTCGTCGGGCTCGCTGGCCTGGCCGAAGTCGGCCTCCAGCGCCGGACCGGCCCAGGTCGGCGCGCCGGTCTTGGCAAACACGGCGCATTGAAATGCGGTGAAGTCGCTTAAGCCCATGAACTGTGTGCCCTTGTCAATGGCGCGTGCGACCGCCTTGTAGTTGATAGCCGGCAGCAGCCTGGACAGGCCGTAGCCGCCACGCGTAATCATTGCCACATCGGCCCCGCTGGCTGCGGCCCGGTGGATGGCAGCCAGGCGGGTTTCGTCGTCGCCGGCGAAGCGCTGATGCACGCCCCTGGCAGCTTCATCAACCTCCACCTCATGGCCCATCGCCTCCAGCCGTTTGACACCGCGCTTGATGGCGGCGCGATCACGCGCCGCGCTTGACGGTGAATAAACGTAGATGTGCTTTTTTTCCATGCGCGCGAGTATCCCACCCGGGTAAGCCCGCAAAGACCCCGCTGCTGACCTATCACGACGAGAAAAAGGCAGCGGCGCGCAGAGCAAGCGCCTCGCCCTGTTCGGGCACGAAATGGCCAGCATCAGGCAACTCGATGAACTCATCGCAACCGCGGATCTGGCCCTGCAGCTGCGCCATCACCGACGGGCCGACAACCGGGTCCTGCATGCCGACCGCCATCAACGTACGGCCCTGCCAGTGATCGCGCAAAAACAGCGCGGCCTCGCGCGAGACCGCCGCGCCATCGACGTCGATTGAGTCTGGCACCAGACGCGGAAAAGCCCGCGTGGCGGCGCGGTGGCCAGCATCGGGAAAAGGCGCGTCATAAGCAGCGCACTCGGCCGCGCTCATTTGCGGATTGCCTCGTGCCAGCAGCCGTCCTATTCCAAAGGTCGGCTTGTCTGCGCACATCTTCTTCCAGGCCATAAATCCGTCGGGCAAGGCTTGCTCGCCTGTCGCCAATGCGGTATTCATGACCAGCAAACCTTTGTAACGCAGTGGCGCGGCCATCGGCAAGGTGAGCCCGAGCAGGCCACCCCAGTCCTGCACCACCAGCACCACGTTTTGCAAATCGAGCTGCTCGACCAGTTCCAGCAGAATTTGCCGGTGGCGGCTGAAGCTGTGATAGCTGTCCTTTTTGGGTTTGTCGCTTTTGCCAAAACCAATCAGGTCCGGGGCCACGACGCGCGCGCCCGACTGCAAAAACGCTGGAATCATCTTGCGATAAAGGTAGCTCCACGCCGGGTTGCCGTGCAGGCACAGGTAGGTCAGCGGCTGCGCCCTCGCCTGCCCGACCGTGGCCGACTCGTCGAGATAATGCAGGCGCAAACCGGCCAACGCGGGCAGCGTGCTGATGTAGTTTGGCGGCCAGGGGTAGCCCGGCAAATCAGCGAAGGCTGATTCAGGCGAGCGCAGCGCGTCGTCGCGCAGCGGATGGGTCAGCCTTGCATCGGCTTGCTGCTCGCTGCGCCGCATCTGAAAAAATGATCGCAGCAGCGCGCCGCACTCGGCTGCCAGCACCCCGCCCTGCACGGCCGTCTGGTGATTGAGCGCGCCTTCAGCGAACAGGTTGAGCACCGAACCGGCAGCACCGGTTTTGGCGTCGGCGGCACCGAACACGACGCGTTTAAGCCGCGCGTGCAGCATCGCGCCGCTGCACATGGCGCAGGGCTCCAGCGTGACGTAGAGCTCGCAATCATCAAGCCGGTAGTTGCCCTGCGCCTGTGCGCCAGCGCGCAAGACGACGATCTCGGCATGCGCAGTCGGGTCATGGCCCGCCAGCGGCGCGTTGCGACCGGTTGCGATGACCTCGCCGCGACGCACCAGCACCGCGCCGACGGGCACCTCGCCCGCCGCTGCAGCGGCATGCGCCTCAGCCAATGCCAGACGCATGAAACGCGCATCGACAGCAGCGCTGCCGTCGCTATCTTTTTCGGAGCTGCTTGCGACCGTCTGCATTGGGTGTCCGGCCTTTTTTACCAAGTTTGAAGAGAAATCAAGGCTCAGTCTCCCCCAGACCAAGCCGCACCATCCACTGCGCCAGCGCCTGCTCCTGCGCGTTGCCAGCGGCGTAGCCCGCCTTCATCGCCGCGTGCGACTGCGGCCGGTGCTGGTTGAGTTTGATCGTGCATTGCACATCGGTCACGGTCAGCTCAAACGCGACGATATTGCTGAGCATCTGGTTTTGATAGACCTCGCCAAGACCGCGCCACTGCGCCGCATACGCGGGCTCATGGTCGGCAATGAGCTTTTTGAGCAAG